>DASQAT010000027.1 GCA_035635555.1 Candidatus Dormiibacterota bacterium | reverse complement strand
CCGTCCGAGATCTATGCCACTATTGGTCATGGCTGGTCCTCCTGGGCTGCGCCTCAGAGCGCGTTGAACACCGTGTGGGGCTAGTCTAGCCACCACGTCCCCATCGGGGACCAGCCACTTCATCCCATCTCGCTCGCGCGGGATACCTGGCAGCCAATTCGCGCGCATGGCGCGGCTCAAAATCGGCTCGACCCCGCGCCGGCCCGCCACTCACCGCCGTGGATGTCGCACCGCTCGCCGAAGTACAACCGCACAATCAAGCCGAGGCCGAAGGCTTCGCTTCGATCGAAGACGGGCGGCCCGCAGCGGCAGGTCGTCCGGCGGGGACACGGCGGGGCGTCGCCGCGGCGAGCCGATTTCGAGCCGCGCCATGCGCCCGACCGGAGCATCCAGTACGCCGCGCGAGCGAGATGAGGCACGCCGCGGCGACGTCCCGCCGGGCTGACTCGGGATAGCTCGGTGAGCCGGAGCGGGCAACGATCTGCGTTAGTATGTCGCGAAGGCAGGGAGCAACACGATGGTGCGGCTGACGAGGATCTATACGAAGACCGGGGACAAGGGGACGACCGCGCTCGGGGATGGCCGGCGCGTGTCGAAGGACGCGCCGCGCATCGAGGCGTTCGGGAGCGTCGACGAGCTGAACGCCGTCCTGGGACTGGCGATCCTCTCCCTGGCGGACGACGCGGCGGCGGACCTCCTGAGGACGATCCAGAACGACCTGTTCGACCTCGGCGCCGACCTGTGCGTGCCGGAACGGCCGAAATCGGGCCGGGCGAAGCGGGCCCGACCGCCCCTGCGCATCACCGAAGATCACGTCCGGCCGCTCGAGCAGGCGATCGATCGCTTCAACGCCGCGCTCGATCCCCTGACCAGCTTCGTTCTTCCGGGCGGAACGGCCGCCTCGGCCTGGCTGCACCTGGCGCGCACCGTGTGCCGGCGGGCCGAACGCCATGTCGTCGCGCTGGGACGCAAGGAGACGCTCAACCCCCAGTCCGTCGTCTACCTGAACCGCCTCTCGGATCTTCTCTTCGTGATGGCGCGCCGCGCCAACGAGGGCGGGCGCGCCGACGTACTCTGGGTCCCCGGCGGATTCGCAACCACCAAACCGTAATTCCTCTCCTCGCGCGCCTCCCGGGCTTCGCGTCTCTCCTCGCCCGCGATTGGACGTTCCGACCCGCGGACCTATATTGACCGCGGACCTGCCGTTCACGCGTCCTCTTCTCTGAACCAGCCGGCGCGATGCGAATCGGGGCGGTTCCGCCCCGGCCGGCGCGCGCGGTAAAGCGAGCCTATGAAACAGCCAGTCGTTCAGGAAATTCTCGCGCGGTCCGGAATCGTGGACGCCCCCGGTCTCGAACGTGCGCTCGAGATCCAGGCGCTCGACGGCGGATCGCTCGGGCGGATCATCGCGGACCTGGGCCTGTGCGCGGAGGACGCCGTGGCGAACGTCATCGCCTCCGGACTCGGCCTGGACTACGTGAACCTGGACGAGATCGAGCTGCCTGCAGAGGCCGACCTCTGCCTCCCGCCGGATTTCTGCCGTCAGCGGCGCGTCCTCCCGCTCGGCGTCAAGGACCGCGCCGTGCGGCTGGCCATGGCGGATCCTCTCGATCTGAGCACGCTCCAGGACGTCGAGTTCCGCACCAGCAAGCGGGCGATCGCCGTGGTGGCGGCCGAGTCGGCAATTTTCAGGATATTGAAACGCCTCTATCCCGAGCTGGAGCAGACCGGCATCCCGGAGGACCTGCTCCCGGCCGCGCCCCCCGAAGGGGAGCTGGAGGGGAGCGGCGAGGAAGACTACGAAGTCGTCGACCCGGCCGAGCTGGCGAAGGACATCAAGCTGCCGCCGATCGTGCGCCTGGTCAACGTCATCCTGACGGACGCCGCCAAGGCGGGGGCCAGCGACATCCACATGGAGCCGCAGGAAGCGTCCATGCAGGTCCGGCAGCGCGTCGACGGGATGCTGCGGGACGTGCAGAAGATCCCCAGGCACCTGCAGGCGTCCGTCGTGTCCCGCCTGAAGATCATCTCGGGAATGGACATCGCCGAGCGGCGCAAGCCGCAGGACGGCCGCAGCCGCCTGCGCGTGCAGCAGAGACGGATCGACCTGCGCGTCTCGACCCTGCCGACCAATTACGGCGAGAAGGTGGTGATCCGGCTCCTCGAAAGCGCGGGGGCGCGGACCGACATGGCCCAGCTGGGATTCACTCCCGAGCTCCTGAAGGAGTTCCAGGGGCTCCTGTCGCGCCCCCAGGGGATGATCCTGGTCACCGGTCCGACCGGCAGCGGCAAGACCTCGACCCTGTACGCGTCCCTCAACTGGATCAAGTCGCCTGTGAAGAACATCATCACGGTCGAGGACCCGATCGAGTACCAGCTCGAGGGGATCAACCAGGTCCAGATCAACACCCGCGCCGGCGTGACCTTCGCCGCCGGGCTGCGATCGATCCTGCGTCAGGACCCGAACATCGTCCTGGTCGGCGAGATCCGCGACCAGGAGACGGCCGGTATCGCGCTGGAGGCGGCGCAGACCGGGCACCTCATCCTGACCACCCTGCACACCAACGACGCCCCCTCCTCGATCACCCGGCTCATCGACCTCGGGGTCGAGCCGTTCATGGTGGCGTCGTCGGTCATCGGCATCCTGGCCCAGCGCCTGCTGAGGCGGGTGTGCCCGGCGTGCGGCAAGGAGCGCGACGCGGCGGCCCTCACGCTGGAGAGATTCGGTGGCGCGGCGCAGCTGCCGGCGGACGCGCGCTGGATGTCCGGGACCGGCTGCGAAGAGTGCGGCCAGTCGGGGTACAAGGGCCGGCTGGCCATCCACGAGCTGCTCATGGTCACGGATGAGATACGCGACCTGATCTCGCGCCGCGCGGCCGAGCACCAGGTGCGGGAGGCGTCGCGTCGCGCGGGCATGCGCTCCCTGACGCAGGACGGCGTCGTCAAGGCGGCCCGGGGCCTGACGACGCTGGAGGAAGTGCTGCGCGTCGCGCCGCCGGACGAGAACCGCCCCGCGACCTCCCACACCCGGCCGCTGGCCGCCGTGGCGCCCGCCGGACGTCGCGAGGCCGCGGAGCCCGCGACACCGTCGGCGGCCGTCGCTTCGGGGCAGAACGGCGACAGGGGCCGCGTCCTGATCGTCGAGGACAGCCCGACGGTCGTGACCGTCGTGAAGTACTTCCTCGAGCTCGAGGGGTTCGAGGTCCTGGTGGCCGAGGACGGCCTGACGGGCCTGGAGATGGCCCGGAGCGACGTCCCGGACCTCGTCGTCAGCGACCTCAACATGCCGGGGATGGACGGACTGGCCCTCACCAAGGCGCTGCGCGACGACCCGCGGACCCGCGGGATGGCGATCCTCATGCTGACGTCCGAGGGGAGCGCCGACAGCGAGGCGCGTGGCCTCGAGGTGGGCGTCGACGACTATCTAGTCAAGCCGGTCGAGCCGAAGCGTCTGGCCGCGCGCGTGAAGGCGATCCTGGGCAGGGCGCGCTCGCGCCGGGCGGCGGGCGCATGATCCGCGCCATCGCACAGCGTCCGTGGCTCCTTCACGCCTGCGCCGGGCTCTGGCTGGTCGGGGTCTGCGCCGGAATGGGTGTTCTCCTGGAATACGCCTCGACTCCGGGCGACCCGGGTCGGCCGCCGTCCACCTGGCCCGCCGACAGCACGATCCCGCCGCCCGCGGGCAGGCCGGTCCTCGTCATGATGGCCCACCCGCGCTGTCCGTGCACGCGGGCGAGTCTGGAGGAGCTGGGTCGTCTCATGGCCGATTCTCTCGGTCGGCTCGACGCTCGCGTCGTTTTCTACGCGCCGGCAGACGCCGCCGAGGACTGGTGGAAGACCGATCTCTGGACGAGCGCCGCGGCGATCCCCGGCGTCGTGGATGTCCTGGACCGGGACGCCGCCGAGTCGCACCGGTTTCACGCGGAGACCTCCGGCGACGTCTTGCTGTACGACGGGAATGGACGACTCGAGTTCAACGGCGGGATCACGGTGGCCCGCGGGCACGCCGGCGACAATGCCGGGCTCGCCGCCATCGAGGCGCTGGTTCGCGGTGACACGAACGTGAGGCGGCAGACACCAGTCTTCGGGTGCGCGTTGAACGACTGGGCGGCGGTCAGGACCGGTGCGGAGGGAACATGGAATCGTTAGATCCCACCCGTCCCGGCGCGCCGCAGGTGAAGGAGCGCGCGGAACAGCTGTTCAGGGACCACCGCGACAGGATCATCCGGCGCACCGACCGCCTGTTCGCGTCCCTCCTGGGGATCGAGTGGCTCGGGGCGATCGCGGTCGCCTTGATTGTCTCCCCCAGGACCTGGGCCGGATCGTACAGCCAGGTGCACCTGCACGTGTGGGCCGCCCTGGTGCTGGGCGGATTGATCGGCAGCCTTCCGATCTTTCTCGCCCTGCAGCGCCCGGGGGAGGTCCTGACCCGTCACATCATCGCCGTCGCCCAGATGATGTTCGCGGCGTTCCTCATCCACCTCACCGGCGGCCGCATCGAGACGCACTTCATCGTGTTCGGCTCGCTGGCCTTTCTCGCCTTCTACCGCGACTGGCGCGTCCTGATCTCGGCCACCGTGGTCGTGGTGGTCGATCATCTGCTGCGCGGGATGTTCTGGCCGCAGTCGGTCTACGGCGTGCTCGAGGCGAGCGTCTGGCGCACGGTCGAGCACACCTGGTGGGTGGGGTTCGAGAACGTCTTCCTGATCGCGGCCTGCCGTCAGGGGATCACCGAGATGCGGAGGATCGCCGCGCGCCGGGCGGAGCTCGAAGCCACGAACGCCGCGATCGAGCAGCAGGTCCAGGCGCGCACCTCCGAGCTGGCCAGCAGCGAGGAGCGCTTCCGCAAGCTCAGCGACTCCTCCCCTGTCGGCATCTTCCAGACCGATTCGGCGGGGCTGTGCCTGTACACCAACGCCCGCTGGCAGACGCTGACCGGCCAGTCGCTGGAGGAAAGCCTGGGAATGGGCTGGAGCCGGGCTCTCCATCCGGAAGATCGCGTCCGCGTCCTGGCGAAATGGGGCGCCTGCGCCGCGGAGGGGCGGCCCTATGACGACGAGCACCGCTATCTGACGCCGCAGGGGGAGACGCTCTGGGTCCATGCCCGGTCGGCGATCGTGCGCGGGCCCGACGGGCAGATCACGGAGTTCGTGGGGACCGTCGAGGACGTCACGCTCCACAGGCACGCCGAGGAGGACCTCCGAAGTGCGAAGGACGAGGCCGAGCTCGCCACACGCTCCAAGTCGGAGTTCCTGGCCAACATGAGCCACGAGATCCGCACACCGATGAACGGGGTCATCGGCATGACGGGTCTCCTCCTCGAGACCAATCTGAGCCCCGAGCAGCGACAGTTCGTCGGCATGCTGCGCGCTTCGGGCGAGGCGCTCCTGACGATCATCAACGACCTCCTCGACTTCTCGAAGATCGAGGCCGGCAAGCTGGAGCTGGAAGCGCTCGATTTCGATCTTCACCCGATCGTCGAGGAGGTCATGTCGCTCCTCGCCGAGAAGGCGCACGGCAAGAAGCTCGAGCTGGCCTGCCTGGTCCACCACGAGGTCCCGGGGGCCCTGCGCGGCGATCCGGGCCGCCTGCGGCAGATTCTCCTGAACCTGGTCGGCAACGCGATCAAGTTCACGGAAAAGGGGGAGGTCGTGCTGCGCGCCCGCCTGGAGGAGAAGCAGGAGGGGGCGGTCGTCGTGCGATTCGAAGTGACGGACACCGGCATCGGCATCGCCGCGGAGGATCGGGCTCGTCTGTTCAGCCCGTTCACGCAGGCGGACGGATCCACCGCCAGGAAGTTCGGCGGCACCGGCCTCGGGCTGGCGATCTCCCGCCAGCTGGTCGAGCTGATGGGGGGACGGATCGGCGTCGAGAGCGAGGAGGACCGGGGAAGCACGTTCTGGTTCACCACACGCCTCCTGACCCAGCCGGAGGGGGTGCGCGCCCGGCCCAGGCCGCGCGAGAACCTCCGGGGGTTGCGGGTGCTGGTCGTGGACGACAACCTGACCAACCGTGCGATCCTGACCGAGCAGGCGCGCTCCTGGAAGATGGAAGTGCAGGACGCCGCGGATGGAGCCGGGGCGCTCGAGCGGCTGCGCGCCGCCGCCGCGCGGGGAGGCCGGTACGACCTGGCGATCCTGGACATGCAGATGCCCGGCATGGACGGGCTCGAGCTGGGGCGCGCGATCCACCGCGATGCTCTCCTCGCGGGGACCAGGCTCGTCATGCTGACGTCGGTCGGTCTGCGCGGGATGGCCGAGGAGTCGCGCAGGGCCGGATTCTCCGCATTCTTGACCAAGCCGGTCGGCCAGTCGCAGCTGTACGACTGTCTGGCGACCGTGATGGGCGGCGACACCCAGGCGGCCGCCAGACTCCCGCTGGTCACGCGTCACACGATCAAGGAACAGAAATCGCGCTCGCAGTCGCGGATTCTTGTGGCGGACGACAACGAGACCAACCAGATGGTCGCCGTGCAGATGCTGCGCCGCCTCGGCTGCCGATCGGAGGTGGCCGCGAACGGTCTCGAGGTGATCGAAGCGCTGAAGAAGATCCCGTTCGACGCCATCCTGATGGATTGCCAGATGCCGGAGATGGACGGCTACGAGGCGACACGCGCGATCCGCGCCGCGGAGGCGGCGTCCGGACGGCACGTGCCGATCATCGCCATGACCGCCAACGCCATGCGCGGAGACCGCGAGAAGTGCCTGCAGGCCGGCATGGACGACTACCTGCCGAAGCCGGTCAAGGTCGTGGATCTGGACCAGGCCCTGAAGCGATGGATCAAGAAGGGGGAGACTGCAGGAAAGGCCCGGCGCACGGTCTCCCGCGTCGTTGCCGGCCCAAAGCCCAGGACGGCCAAGGCGTCCGGAGTGGCGTCTCCTTCGGAGACGAGTCCACTCGATTCCGAGATCTTCGGCCAGCTCCGCGAGGCCGACCGCGCGGGGGGCGACGGGTTTCTCGCCGGTCTGATCCAGAAGTATCTGCAGGAAGCGCCGACGCGGATCCTGGCGCTGCGGGATGCCGTGGCCCGGGCCGACTCCGCCGTCGTGGTGAAGGCGGCGCACGCCCTCAAGGGGAGCGCCGGGGCGCTCGGGGCATTGACGATGGCGGCCGCGTGCGGCGACCTCGAGACCCTCGGGCGCGGCGAGTCTCTCGCCGGTGCCGAGGCACTCCTCGTCCGCGTGGAGAAGGAGTTCGATCTCGTGTGCGGCGCTCTCGAGACCGAGCGCGCGGGAAAGACCCGGAAGAGAAAAGCCGGCTGAGCCGCGGAACGTCTCAGCGCTGGCAGCGCGGGCAGTAGAACGTACTCCGGCCGGCCTGGACGATCCGGCGGATCGTCGTGCCGCACCGGCCGCACGGCTTCCCCTTCCGGTCGTACACCCGCAGCGAGACGGCGAAGTAGCCGACCTCCCCCTCGGCGTTCAGGAAGTCGCGCAGCGTCGTGCCCCCGGCGGTGATCGCTTCGCCCAGCACCGCCCGCAGCGAGACCATGAGCCCTTCCCAGAGGGCCCGCCCCAGCCGTCCGACGGAGCGTCGCGGGCTGATCCCCGCGCGGTACAGCGCCTCGCAGGCGTAGATGTTCCCCACGCCCGCGATGGCGCGCGTGTCCATGAGGAAGTTCTTCACCGGTTTCTTCAGTCCGCGGGTGGCGCGGAACAGCGTCTCGCCCGTGACCTCCCCGTCGAGCGGCTCGGGTCCGAGCCCCTTCAGCCGGGGGTGCATGTCGAGACGATCGCTTCTCACCACGTGCATCAGGCCGAAGCGCCTGATGTCGGCGTAGCGCAGGTCACGACCGTCGTCGAGCGAGATGACGACGTGCTCGTGCGGGCGGCGCGGCTTCCCCCGATCGGCGACCCAGAGCTGGCCCGTCATGCCGAGATGGATGAGGAGCGTCAGCCCCGAGTCGGTGTCGAGCAGCAGGTACTTGCTGCGACGCCTGATGCCGGTGACCGTGGCCCCGCGCAGCCGCGCCAGCCCGCGGGGGGCGAGAGGCTCCCGGAGCCGGCGCTCGCGCACCAGGACATGGAGGACGCGGCGGCCGACGAGAAGCGGACCCAGTCCGCGGCGGATCGTCTCGATTTCCGGCAGCTCGGGCATCGACTGTCCCTCGGGTACGCCGATCTTACCTGCATTCGCCTCCGGCTGGCCGGCGCGCATCCAGGGGGTTAGAATCGTTGAAGGAGGTGGACCATGAAGACACGGACCGCTTCGACCTCCGCAGTACTCCTCGTCCTGTCGCTGACTCTTCTCGGCGCCTGCAACGCCTCCGGCTCGACCTCGGTCGGCGGGGCTACCGGCCGGCTGGACATCCGTCTCACCGACGCTCCGATCGATCTCTCCACGGTCTCGAACATCACCGTGACGATCACCGACGTCCTGGTCTATCCGGGCGTCGAGGGGATGGACAACGACACGGCCACCCCCATCGTCGTGACCGCTCATCCGGCGTCCTTCGACCTTCTGACCCTGACCGGGGGCGCCACGGCCCTCCTCGCCTCGGGAGAGGTCCCGGCCGGCTTCTACCGGCGCATCCGTCTGGAGATCTCATCCGCGGCGATCACCTACAAGGACGGCACGTTGGCCGATCTGCAGATCGATTCGAACAAAGTGGACGTGCCGATCGGCTTCGAGGTGAGGGCGGGCGCGGACTCCGCAATCGTCCTGGACTTCGATGCCGCCGCGTCGGTGCAGGTGAACGCCACCTCGAGCGGCCAGCTGGTCCTGCGCCCGGTGGTCACGCCAAGAATGTCGTAGAAGTCTAGGCGGGAGGCGGAGAGGTTCCCGGGGCCGCCCCATCCTGCCGGCGCAGCAGGTTGAGGGCGGAGCCGGCCCGGAACCAGGCGATCTGCTCGTTATTGAGGGTGTGCTTCAGGGTGATCGTCTCGACCGAACCGTCCGCGTGGTGCAGGATGGACGTAACCGGCACGCCGGGAGCGAGGTCGCGCAGGTTGGACAGGGTGATCCGGTCGCCGTCACGCACCCTGTCGTAGTCGGCCGGGTCGGCGAAGACCAGCGGCAGGACGCCCTGCTTCTTCAGATTGCTTTCATGGATGCGCGCGAACGAGCGCGCCAGGATCGCCGCGCAGCCCAGATAACGCGGCGACATCGCGGCGTGCTCGCGGCTCGACCCCTCGCCGTAGTTCTCGTCCCCGACGACGACCCACTTCTTCCCCGCCGCCTTGTAGGCGCGGGCGACCTTCGGGACTTCGACACCGCGCTCGCCGGTGAGCAGGTTCGTCGTCCGGCCGCGCTCGCCGGTGAAGGCGTTCACCGCCCCCAGGAACATGTTGTCGCTGATCCGGTCGAGGTGGCCGCGGAAGCGCAGCCAGAACCCGGCCGGAGAGATGTGGTCGGTGGTCGTCTTTCCCTTGGTCTTGAAAAGGAGCGGCATCTCGACGAAATCCGCGTCCACCATCGGGTCGAACGCCTGCAGCAGCTGCAGCCGCTCGCTGTCCTTCGTGACCTTCAGCTCGATGCGGTCGGGATCGTCCGACGGCGGCACGAACCCCTCGCGCGAGCGGACGAACCCGCTCTCGGGGATTTCCGGCGCCTTCTTCGGCGGCCGCAGCGTCCACGGTCCGTCCTTGCCGGGGAGCGTATCGGCCAGCGGGTTGAACGACAGCCGCCCCGACAGTCCGTACGCCATGGTGATCTCCGGACTCCCCATGAAGGCGAGGGTCTCGGGGTTGGCGTCGTTCCTCCCCGGGAAGTTGCGGTTGAACGACGTGACGATGGTGTTGCGCTGCCCCTTCTTGATCTCGTCGCGCCGCCACTGTCCGATGCACGGACCGCAGGCGTTCGCCAGGACCGTGGCGCCGACCGACTCGAGCGCCGCCATCTGCCGGTCCCGCTTGATGGTCTCGAAGATCTGGTTGCTTCCGGGGGTCACCAGGAGCGGCACGGCCATCTTCGCCCCGTGTTCTGTGGCCTGCAGCGCCACGTCCGCGGCGCGCGAGATGTCCTCGTAGGACGAGTTGGTGCACGATCCGACGAGGGCCACCGAGATCGCGTCGGGGTAGTCGTGCTCGGACACCGCCCCGGCCATCTCGGAGACCGGACGCGCCAGGTCGGGGGTGTGCGGTCCGACCAGGTGCGGCTCCAGCCGCGACAGGTCCATCTCGATCACCTTCTCGAAGAAGCGCTCCGGATTCGCTTCGACCTCCGGGTCGGCCGCCACCAGGTGCGGGCGGGCCTTCGCCAGGTCGGCGAGCGCCGCGCGGTCGGTGGCCCGCAGGTACGCGTCCATCTTCGCGTCGAAGGGGAAGACCGAGGTCGTGGCCCCCAGCTCGGCCCCCATGTTGGTGATCGTCCCCTTGCCGGTGCAGGAGATGGCGCGGGCGCCGGGGCCGAAGTACTCGATGATCCGGTTCGTCCCCCCCTTGACGGTCAGGATGCCGAGCACCTTCAGGATGACGTCCTTCGGGGCGGTCCAGCCGGACAACTCCCCCTTGAGATGCACGCCGACGATCGTCGGGTAGAGCACTTCCCAGGGGAAGCCGGCCATGACGTCGACCGCGTCCGCCCCGCCCACGCCGACCGCCGCCATCGCGAGACCGCCGGCGTTCGGGGTGTGCGAGTCGGTGCCGAGCATGAGACCGCCCGGGAAGGCGTAGTTCTCCAGCACGACCTGGTGGATGATGCCGGCCCCCGGCTGCCAGAAACCGATCCCGAACTTGGCGCTGGCGGAGCGCAGGAACTCGAACACCTCCCGGTTTTCCTGCAAGGCCGCAGTCAGATCCGACGAGGCACCGGCGCGCGCCTGGATGAGGTGGTCGCAGTGCACCGTCGTGGGGACCGCGACCCGCTTGCGTCCCGCCTGGACGAACTGCAGCAGCGCCATCTGCGCCGTGGCGTCCTGCATCGCCACCCGGTCGGGGCGCAGCATCAGATAGCTGCGGCCCGGCTCGAGATCCTTGCACCCCGGATCGTCCAGGTGGCCCAGCATGATCTTCTCGGACAGGGTGAGCGGCCTGTTCAGACGGCGCCGCACGGTCGCCAGGCGCCGCTCCATCTGCTCGTAGATCGAGAGGACGTACTCGGGGGTGCTGTCGATGAGGTGCATGATCCTTCTCCAGAGTGATTATATCTAGAAGAGCCGCATCTGGCTCGCCTCCCCGAGGGCCTGGTCGAACGAAAGCCCGAGGTGGGGGAAGACCTGCTCGGCGATCGGACGGAGCTGCTTGTCGATGTAATGGACGTAGTCGATCGGCGCCGTCCGCCCCGCGGCCGGCTGCGGGCCGGACGTCGTCATCACGTACTCGACCAGACCCTCCACAGGCCCCTCGACCAGCCGCGCGGCCTTGACGTGCGGAGGGGTGGTCGACGTGTATTCGTCCAGCCCCTTGCGCAGCGCCTTGCGGTAGACGAGGTGGGCGTCGTGACGTCCCTCCTTGAGATCGCGCACGAACTCGCGCGTGTACGACAGGACCTCCTCGCCGCCGGCGACCCGGAACAGCCTCTCGAACAGGCCGCGCTGGTAGATCTTGCTGAGCTCGGTCCAGTCGCGGCGCACCACCTCCATGCCGACGAACACGACCGTGTCCCCCTTCCCCGGCACGTCCTCCCGCACCAGCCCCGCGTAGCGCTTGCGCGCGCCGGCCGTGCCGTGCCGCATCGAGGGGAGGAAGAACTTCAGGAAGAGCGTTTCGAACTCCAGCTCCAGGCGGCTCTCCACGTCCCAGCCGGCCCGGATCTCGTCGCGCAGCTCGGCATTGATCCTGTCGCGCAGCCCGGCGCCCAGACGCAGGGCCTCGTCCGCGGCCCCGGGTCCGGTGATGGCGCTGGCGACGAACAGCGAGTCGGTGTCGCCGTACAGGACACGGTGTCCGAGCGCCTCGACCCGGTCGCGCGTCCAGCGCAGCACCCACTGCCCGAAGTGCGTGATAGCGTTCGCGACCGGGAGGGAGAAGAAACGGCAGGCGGGTGCCGCCAGGACACCGTAGAACGAGTTCATGAGGATCTTCAGGGCGTGCGAGCCGATCGCGTCCCCGCGTCTCTTCGCCTCGTCGCGCTGCGGGAAGAGGCGCTCCAGGATCTCCGGCAGGATGCCCGGCTCGCGGCGGAAGAAGGCGCCGTTGGGGGCGCGGATGAGGGAGGGACGCTCCTCAGGCCGGGGCTCGGGGACGTGGCCGAGGGGATCGATGTTGAAGGTGCGGATGAGACTCGGGTACAGGCTCTTGAAGTCGAACGCCAGGACGTTCTCGAACAGACCGGGGACCGGCTCGAGGACCGCGCCCCCCAGGACCACGTCTTCCGGGGCGGCCTGTGCCGCGCCAACGCTCGGCGCCACGTGACCGCGCCGTCTCAGCTCGTGCAGATAGAGAAAATCGAACGACGCGATGCTCGCTCCGACCCGATCGAGGGGCATGCCGGTCAGCAGGCTTCGCCGGATCGCCAGGTCCAGGAGGCGCGCCTTGTCCAGGATCGACAGGACCAGGCGCGCGTCTGCGAGGTTGTACTCGATGAACAGCGGCAGGTTGTCGCGGAAGGTGCGTTCGATCGCCTGGGCCCGCTCGCGCCCCGACATCCCGTCGTGCGCGTCGCCGAGCTCGACCTTCCCTTCCCCCAGGACGGCGCGCGCCGCGGTGTCGAGGCGGTAGTCATCCAGCTTCATGAACGACGAGCGCATGAGATCGATGCCGTCGAGGACGACGCGGCCGGTGATGTCGGCGCGCGATCTCCCCCAGAAGGTCCGCTCCCGGATCACGCGGGCCGCCCCGGGCACCCGGCCGATCTCGAACGGGATTCCCAGGGCGCGGGAGCGCGCCAGAAGAACGTCGAGATCGAAATCGATCACGTTCCACCCGGTCAGGACGTCGAAATCGATCTCCCGCAGACGGGCGAACAGGTTCTTCAGCAAGGCGCGCTCGTCGCCGCACGGCACGATCCGGCACGGAGCCGCCGCCTTCCCCAGGCCCTTCCTGACCTCCTCGTCGGTGAGGGCGAGAAGGACCTCCTCCACACCGGGCCCTGCGACGGCCGCGGAGTAGATCCGCGCGGCGCGCGGGTCGGTCTCCAGGTCGATCGACACGAGCCTGAGCCGTTCCGCCTCCGGGCGGAGCTCCGCCGGACGCACGGCAGGTTCGTCGAAGCCCACGTCCACGCCGCGCGCCGTGGCCGTCGGGCCGCCTCCAGGAGCGCTTCCGTTGCGTTCAGGGTCGATCTCAAGTGCGCCGCGGATGCCGTGGTCGATGAGGTAGCGCATGGCGAAGCGTACGTCCGCCTCGAACACCGGCAGCCCGGCCTTCACGAGCGCGTCGCGCAGGGGCGGCATGCGATCGGGGGCATCGACCTCGACGCGCACCACCGGCTCTCCGCGCATGGTCTTCAACGAGGTCGGCGACTGGCGGGCCGCGCCGTGCGCCCGGGCGGTCTCCCCGTCCGCCGTCCGCACGAAGAAGTACGGGACGAGGCCGCGGTCGCGCACGAGGAACGACCGGCCGTCCGCGAGCCGGCCGAACAGGTGGACGACCGGTCGTCCGTTCTCGAGCCTGTAGGTCGGATGGATGATGAAGCCCTGCAGGGATTGACTCGACATGTTCTGCCTTCCCGACATGATACGCGCTCCGGGCGCCTGCGCCTGCCCTGATGCTGCCTTGAGCTATCCCTCTTCGGGACGGCGGGGCGGCGCAGGGGCGTGGCTCATGCTCGCTCGCGCGGAGTATTGGATGCTCTGGTCGCGCGCATGGCGCGGCTCGAAATCGCCACGCCCCGGCGCCGGAGAGTCGGAGGCCGCGCTCGGGGTTGTGGGGGGAGTGCCGACACGCTACACTGGGCGCGCGATGCATAATCCCCAGGTCCCGGAGACTCTCGAAGGATGGAGCGTGCTGCATCAGATGTTCCGCGTACGGTGGGATTCGCTGAAGGGCCTTCCCGCCGACCGCCGGAAGAGGCTGGCCGAGGAGGCGACGGCCCTCCTGGCGCCGCTCGAGGGAAGCAAGGAAGGACCCACCGGCCTGGTGCAGGTGCTCGGGCACAAGGCAGACCTGATGCTGATCCATTTCCGGAAGACATTCGACGAGCTGGGCCAGACCGAGATGCAGGTGACCCGGCTCGGGCTCTTCGACCATCTCGAGCCCGCCACCTCCTACGTCTCGATCGTCGAGCTGGGGCTGTACGAGATGACCGCCAAGATCCACGACGACCTCGGGTCGCGCGGTCTGAAGACCGGCACGGACGAGTTCGAGAAGGCCTTCGACGAGGAGATGGCCAGGCAGCGCGAGCGCATGATCGGGCGTCTCTACACCGAGATCCCGCGGCGCCGGCAGGTCTGCTTCTACCCGATGAACAAGCGGCGCGGGGAGATCAAGAACTGGTTCACCGTGCCGTTCGAGAAGCGCGCCGCGATGATGCGCGAGCACGGCTTCATCGGACGCGCCTACTCGGGCCAGGTCACCCAGATCATCTCCGGATCGATCGGTCTGGACGATTGGGAGTGGGGCGTCGACCTGTTCGCGGACGACCCGATCGTCTTCAAGAAGCTCATCTACGAGATGCGCTTCGACGAGGCGAGCGCCGATTACGCGGAGTTCGGACCCTTCTACGTCGGACTGCAGTTCTCGGCGCGGGAGCTGCCTGCATTCCTCGACGGCCGGACGCCGTCGCTGTAGCAGCCTCCTACGGCTTCTCCCCCCGGCTCTCCGCGTCTTTCCTGACGACGTCGGCGATCGTCCTGCGGGCGTCCGTCCTGATGGGATCGCCGTGACCGAAGCACAGGACGTCGAAGTCGACCTCCAGAAGACGCCGCGCCGACTCGCGGGCTTTTCCGGGATCGTTCATGTACTTGTCCGGCAGGAACTCCACCCCTCTGGACCCCACGTGCCAGAGATCGGTGCACAGCAGGACACCCGGCCTGCCCTCGATGTGGAACACGTGATGCGCGGCGGCCGGGCCGGGGGCGTGCAGCGGCCTCACGCCGAGAGGCAGGGAGTCCCCCGCCTTGAACGTGGCGTCGGGCTTCTCCTCGAGACCGGTCCACCCGTCGGGCACATACACCTTCGCCTTGTGCGCGCGCCTATAGCTCCAGGCCGAGCGCTGGTGGCTCGGCGTGCCGAGGACGATCGCCTCGACCGTGCCGAGCCGGCGAAGCTGCCCCGGATCGAGAGGGATGGGATCGATCAGCACGACCCGGCCGTTCGCGACCACGGCGTAGGCGTCGCTCTGCGACTTGATCCGCTCGTCATCGATCTTGGAGTGATACAGCCCGGGTTGGATCTCGGACATCGACTTCGCGACGGTCTTCGGCTCGGACATGAGCGTGTCTCCTCCACGGATACCCCGATGGAGCGATCATAACGCGGGAACGCCACGTGAGAGCCTATACGGAACGGATCCTCCCCTGGCTGATCGAGACGATCCTCAGCCGGCCGATCTACGCCGAGCAGAGACGGGCCCTCCTCTGTCGGGCGGAGGGGCGCGTGCTCGAGATCGGGTTCGGCTTCGGCGGCACGATCCTGGAGTACAAGCCGGCGCGGGTCCGCGAGCTGATCGCCCTCGAGCCGAACCCGGGCATGCTGCGGCGGGCGAGCGGCCGGATCGCCCGCGCCCCGTTCCCCGTCCGCCTCGTGCGCGGTGTCGCCGAAACGATGCCGTTCCTGCCGCGGACGTTCGACACGGTCGT
The DNA here is from genome assembly GCA_035635555.1 of Candidatus Dormiibacterota bacterium. NCBI lineage: Bacteria > Bacillati > Candidatus Dormiibacterota > Candidatus Dormiibacterota bacterium. The sequence goes on along the minus strand of DASQAT010000027.1, from coordinate 8,951 downwards.
CTCCAACTGGACGCTCTGCACCCTCGGCCGCCTGCCCGACGCCCTGCGCGAGATCCGTCGCGTCCTGGCGGGAGAGGGCCGCTTCCTGTTTCTCGAGCACGGGCTCGCCTCGGAGCCGCGCCTGGCCCGCTGGCAGCGCCTGCTCACGCCCGTCCAGCAGGTGCTGGCCGACGGCTGCCGTCTCGACCTCGACATGGAGAGCGTCGTCCGCTCGGCCGGCTTCCAGATCGAGTCGCTCGAGCGCTACGAGTCGCGCCTGCCGCTGCGTGTCCTCCGCCAGATGTACCGCGGCGTCGCCCGGGTACGGCCCTGAACTCCCCGCGGTGCGAGCCTTCGGCGGAGGCCGTATTGACAGGCCCGGGGGAGTTGACTAGTGTGGGCGCCTTGCGGCGATCGGACAGATTGAACGGGGCGTCCCATCGCGGCCGACGCGCGCGCCGTGTCGCCGCGGCGGCCGTGTTCGCGTGGTGCGTGATCGCGGCGGCCGCCTGCTCCCCCGAACCGACGGCACCACCGCCTCCTCCACCCGGCGCGATTCCGGCGGGCCAGTCGATCGGCACCTCCGCGATCGAAGGCCGCGCCCGGTTCGAGGGCGCCCCTCCGCCGCGGCGCACCATCCGGATGTCGAGCGAGGCGTCCTGCCATCGTCCCGGCGTCGAGCCGCTGAGCGAGGACGTCATCGTCTCGCCCGATGGAGCGCTCAAGAACGTCTACGTCCACGTCGTCTCGGGGCTGGGCGACCGCGTATTCGCGCCCCCCTCGTCCCCCGTGGTCATGGACCAGGCCGGCTGCGCGTTCGTGCCGCACGTGCTCGACGTCCAGGCGGACCAGATGATCGAGTTCGGGAACAGCGACCCGATCGTGCACAACGTGCGCGCCATCGGCGAGAAGAACCGCGTGTTCAACGTCTCGATGCCGGGCAAGGGGAAGACGGTGCGCCGCTATTTCACCGTCCCCGAAATCGTCAAGATCCGCTGCGACATCCACGCCTGGATGAGCGCCTTCATCGCCGTCGACGGTCACCCGTTCCACGCGGTGACCGCGGACGACGGAGCGTTCTCCCTGCGCGGCCTGCCCGCGGGCACCTACACCGTGGAGGCCTGGCAGGAAAGACTCGGAACCCAGGACCGGACCGTCACCGTCGCCGACGGCCAGACCGCGAAACTCGATATCGTCTTCCACGCGGCCAAGTCCGAGTGACCCGGCCCCGGGCCGTGCGCCGCGGAAAGAAGGCGCCCGGAAGGACGGATTGAGGTATGGTTGCCGCTACGATCTACCGCGTCACGTCGATCGTCGGCGACGACGCGCTCGAGTTCGGAAACTGAGGAGATCCCCATGTCCACGACTCTCTCCTCGCGCACGCTCCGCCTCGTCCTGATCAAGCCGTCGCGCTACGACGACGACGGCTACGTGGTACGCCACTGGCGCGGAGTCCTGCCGAGCAACACGCTCGCCGCGATGTATTCCCTCACCGAGCAGGTCGGGTCTTCGGGCGAACTGGGCGACGGCGTGGCCGTGAGCCTCGACGCCTACGATGAGACGGTGCACACCGTCGATCCGGGGGCGATCGCCCGCCGGCACCGGGCGCTTCGCCCCGGCGACCTCACGGTGATCGCCCTGGTGGCCGTGCAGACGAACCAGTGGCCGCGGGCGGCCGACCTGGCGCTCGAGTTCCGCAGGCGCGGGCTTCCGGTTCTGGTGGGGGGGTTCCACGTCAGCGGAGTGCTCGAGCTGTTTCCGGACCCGACCCCCGAGCTCCAGGAGCTCCTCGATGCCGGCGTCACGCTCGTGCACGGCGAGATCGAGGAGACCTGGGGGGGGATCCTGAAGGACGCCCTCTCGGGACGCCTGGCGCCGCGCTACGACATCCACGAGCGGCCCGGGCTCCAGGACGCGCCCCTGCCGCGCATCCCCGACCACTACATGAGGCGCTTCGCCTACCCGCACATGGCGACCGTGGACGTGGGACGCGGCTGTCCGTTCAACTGCTCGTTCTGCTCGATCATCAACGTGCAGGGGAAGAAGATGCGCTACCGCGACCCGGCCGCTATCGAACGCACGGTGCGCGAGAACTGGAAGCGGGGCATCGACTACTACTTCTTCACCGACGACAACTTCTCGCGCAATCCGTGCTGGGAGGCGGTGTTCGACGCCCTGATCCGGCTGCGCGAGGAGGAGGGGGTGCGGATCGATTTCATGATGCAGGTGGACGCCCTGGCGTGGAAGATTCCGCGCTTCATCGAGAAGGCGGCGCGCGCCGGCAGCAGCCAGGTCTTCCTCGGCATGGAGTCGATCCGGCCGGCCAACCTGAAGGCGGCGGGCAAGACGCAGAACAAGGCGGCCGAGTATCGAACGATGATCGAGACATGGCACCGGGCCGGCATCGCGTGCCACGTCGGCTATATCCTCGGCTTCCCCGACGACACGCCGCAGACGATCGCCGAGGACGTGCGCGACCTGCTCGAGGTCCTTCTGGTCGACCAGGCGTCGTTCTTCATGCTGACCCCGATACCGGGATCGCAGGACCACCTCGAGATGGTGCGCAACAAGGTGCCGGTCGACGCCGACCCGGGGAACTACGACTCGTTCCACCCGGTGATGCGCCACCCGCGCATGACCGGGGCCGAATGGCTGCAGGCCTACCGCCGCGCCTGGCGCGATTTCTACTCGTTCGACGCCATGCGTCGCGCCCTGCTGCGATCGAACCACCGCACCTACTGGGGTCTGCTGAAGAACTACCTCTGGTACCGCGCCGCCATGATCGAGGACGCGCATCCGATGATCACCGGCTTTCTCAGGCTCAAGGACCGCACGCAGCGCCGGCGCGGCTTCGCCGTCGAAGGGCGTCTCGCCCACCTGCGCCGCCGCGCCCCGGAGGTCTGGACACAGCTGCGCGCCTACGGCCGGCTGTTCGTGGAGATGCAGGATCTCTGGCTGCAGACGCGGCACATGGCACCGCCGACCCTCCTGTCCCGCCTGAAGCTTCCGAAGCTCCCGGCCCGGACACGGCGTGAGGTCGAGCCCTCCCCGCCGCCGATCGCCGCGCTGTTCTGCACCGCCGCCTTCAGCCTGGCGCTCGTGGCGGGCCGGACCAAGTGACGCACACCGTGAGTTCCTGCTAGTCTGTCGCTTCCGCGCCCGCACGGCGCGGGGAAGGAGGTCTCAGTTGGATCCGAACATCCGGGCCTGTCTTGAAATGATCTTCCGCTGGATCCACGTCGTGGCCGGTATCGCGTGGATCGGACACCTGTACTTCTTCAATTTCGTGAACAGCCAGGTCGTCAAGACCTACGACGCGGATTCGAAGAAGAAGGTCGTACCCGAGCTGATGCCGCGCGCCCTCTACTGGTTCCGCTGGGGCGCGGCCTACACCTGGGTCAGCGGATTTCTTCTCGCGGGCATGGTGTACTACGACAGCGAGAACCTCCTGCCGCCCGACTCGACGCTGGGCAAGGGCGCCGGGGTGGGCCTGTCGCTGCTTCTCATCGTCGCCGTCTTCTTCGTCTACGACGCGCTGTGGAAGGCGATGGCCAAGAACGAGCAGGCGGGCGTCATCGTGTCGTTCATCCTGGTGGCGGTCCTGATCCTGGGGATGTGGCAGATGTTCGCGCCGCGGGCGGTCTTCATCCACGTGGGGATGCTGTTCGGCACGATCATGGCGATGAACGTCTGGATGCGGATCTGGCCCGCCCAGAAGAAGATCATCGCGGCGACCAAGGCCGGCACGCCGCCCGACGCGGCGATCGCCGGAATGGCCGGCCTGCGGTCGAAGCACAACACCTACATGTCGGTCCCGCTCGTCCTCAGCATGATCAGCAACCACTACGCGACGGTGTACGGAAGCGATCACGGCTGGATCACGCTGATCGTCCTGGTGGCGATCGGCTGGGGGCTGACGAAGCTGCTCTACATGAAGGCCGCGGGTCCCGCGCCGGCCCGCTTCTAGGCCCGGGCCGCGGACCAGGGACCACCCTTCCTGGTCAGGGCCGTCACTTCCTTCTGCAGCCTGACGACGTGTTCCGTCAGGCTGGCGCATCCCCGCTGCGCGCCGGCGATCTTGCCGGCGCGCGCCATCTCCTCCAGAGTGCGCGCCTCCTGGAACGCCTCCCCCTGCCCCCAGTGGCCGACCGAGCTCTTCAGGGCGTGGGCCGCGAACTGGATCGCCTCGCGATCCTTGCGCTCGACCGCGCGCTTCAGCTCGAGCAGGAGCCGGTCGGACTCCTTCTTGAACAGGGCCGCCAGCCGCCGCACCACCATGACGTCTCCGCCGGCCTCGTCCAGGATGGCCCGGTGATCGAGCACCATGGCGTCCGCGGGTTCCGGCGGGGGTACGACGACGTTCTCCAGCGAGATCCCGAGACCCAGCGAATCGATCGCCTCGAAGAGGTTGGCGGCGCGCAGCGGCTTCGAGACGTACGCGTCCATCCCGGCCTGCAGGCACATCTCCCGGTCCCCCTTCATGGCGCGGGCGGTCATCGCGATGATCGGCACGTGCCCACCCGCCGCCGCCTCGCGCTCGCGGATGGCGGCCGTGGCCTGAAGGCCGTCCATCTCCGGCATCTGCACGTCCATCAGCACCAGGTCGAAGGTCCCCTTCCCGAGCGCGTCCAGGGCCGCCTGCCCGTTGTTGACCACCTTCACCGAATGGCCGCGTCTCTCCAGGAGGTTGACCGCCACCATCTCGTTGAAGGCATTGTCCTCGGCCAGGAGGATGCGCAGCCTCCTGCGCCCCTCGCGCAATGAATGCCGGGTGACGAGCACCGGAGAATTGGGCCGGTGCCGCTTCTCGCGCAGGGTCGCGATGATCGTCTCGAGCAGCTCGGACGCCGTCACCGGTTTCGGCAGGTAGGCGGAGATTCCGACCTGGCGGCAGCGCGCGGCGTCGCCGCGCTGCCCCGCCGAAGTCATCATCACCATGAGAGTCCCCTCGACCCCCGCCTCCTTCCGGATGCGCCGGGCCAGCTCGAACCCGTCCACGTCCGGCATCTGCGCGTCGATCAGGGCCAGGGGGAACGGCGCCCCCGCTCCCGCCGCCTGCTGCAGCGCCGCGATCGCGGTCGCGGGCGAGGACACGGCCAGGGGCCGCATGTCCCAGGCCGCCGTCATCTCCTCAAGAACCTGCCGATTCGTGGCGTTGTCGTCCACGATGAGGACACGCAGGTCGCGCACGTCCACCGGGTGCCGCTCCGCCGTTCCGACCACCGGCCTCTCCGGCATCCCCAGCCGCAGCGTGACGTGGAAGACGCTCCCCTCGCCCGGCCGGCTCTCGACCCGGATCGCCCCTCCCATCATCCGGGCCAGCTCGGCGGCGATGGTCAGCCCCAGTCCCGTGCCGCCGTAGCGCCGTGTCGTCGAGCCGTCGGCCTGCGTGAACGCCCTGAAGATCTGCGTCTGCTTCTCCTCGGGTATCCCGATGCCGGTGTCGGACACCGACAGCCGTACCACGACGGCCCCCGGCTCCGTCGACTCGGTGCGGACCCGTACGACGACCTCCCCCTTGTCCGTGAACTTGATCGCGTTGCTGACCAGGTTCATCAGGATCTGCCGGATCCGGCCGGGATCCCCCACCAGCAGCTGCGGGATGTCCGGCGCCACCTGCGAGGCCAGCTCGATCCCCTTGCGGTTCGCCGCCAGGGCGAGGGTGCGCACGGTATGGGCCACGCAGTCGCGCATCCTGAAGTCGATCGGCTCGATGTCCAGGCGCCCGGCCTCGATCTTGGAGAAATCGAGGATGTCGTTGATCACTTCCATGAGGGAGTCGGCCGCCGATCGCGCCGTCATCAGGAAGCGCGCCTGCTCGACGCTCAGATCGGTGTCGAGGGCCAGCTCGAGCATGCCCACGATGCCGTTCAGGGGGGTCCGGACCTCGTGGCTCATGTTGGCGACGAACTCGCTCTTCGAGCGGCTCGCCGCTTCCGCCTCCTCCTTGGCGCGCAGAAGGTCGCCTTGGAGCTTCTTGCGCTCCGCGACGTCCCTGAAGCAGACCACCGCGCCGATCACCCCGGTGTCGTCGACGACCGGATGCACGGAGTACTCCGCCTGGAACGAGGTGCCGTCCTTGCGCCACAGGATCTCGTCCTCGCTGCGGCTGGGGCGTCCGTTATGGAACGCCTGCGCGCTGGGACACTCCTCCACCGGGTACGGCTTGCCGTCCCCGCGGTGGTGGTGGATGAGATCGTGGACCCTCCGGCCCAGGAATTCCTCCGGGGCGAAGCCGAGCAGCTCGACCGCCGCCCGGTTGATGAAGGTGCCGCGGCCCTTGACGTCGATGCCGCAGATCCCTTCGCCTATCGATTGCAGGAGGAGCCTATGCCGGGCTTCCGAAAGGCGCAGCGAGGTCTCGACGCGCCCCCGCCGGAGCACTTCGCGTAGCAGAAACCAAAGGACGGCGAGCACCAGGAGTCCGCCCGCCAGCCAGCCAGTCATAGGTATAGCCCCGCCAGAACATAGGGGCGCCGGGAGGGACTGTCAATGTTTCGCCGCTGGTCGCCGCCTCGCTGCCGGAGCGACGGCTGGCGCTCTACGTGGACTTACCCAGGACCGGTCGAGTCGAGCCCTACGGCTGGTCGCCGTAGACGGTGAAGTGCCAACCCTTGCGCGCCTCGCCGCTCAGGTCGGCCATGACGTGCTTGACGTTCGTGTACTCCTCGAACGAGTAGCGCGACAGGTCCGAGCCGAAACCGGACCGCTTGACGCCGCCGTGCGGCATCTCCGAGGCGAGCGGCAGGTGGTCGTTGATCCAGACCTCGCCGTACTCCAGATCGCGCGACACCCGCAGGGCGCGGGTCACGTCGCGCGTCCAGACCGAGGAGGCCAGGCCGTACTCGACGCCGTTCGCCTTCCTGATGATCTCGTCCTCGCTCTCGAACGACATGATCACGACCACCGGCCCGAAGATCTCGCGCTGCACCACCTCGTCCTCGTGCTTCGCCTTCGCCACCACCGTCGGCTGGTAGAAGAAGCCGGGACCGTCGAGCGCGCGCCCGCCGGTGAGAATGTCGAGACCGGCCTTGCGGGCGCGGTCCACGAAGCCGGCCACGCGCTCGCGCTGCTCCTTCGAGATGAGCGGGCCGATGTCGGTGGTCGTCTTGAGCGGGTCGCCGACGCGGATCTTCTTGACGTGCGACACGAATTGCTCGACGAACGAGTCGTACTTCGACTTCTGGACGTAGACGCGGGTCGCGGCGGTGCAGTCCTGTCCGGTGTTCACGAACCCGGCGACCACCGCCCCCTGCACCGCGGCGTCGAGATTCGCATCCTCGAACACGATGAACGGCGCCTTCCCCCCCAGCTCGAGGTGCAGCCGCTTCACCGTCGACGCCGCCTGCTCCATGATCTTCTTGCCGGTCGCCGTGTCGCCCGTCAGCGAGATCATGTTGATGTCGTCGTGCTTGCAGATGGCACCGCCCACCTCCGCCCCCGGACCGGTCACGACGTTGAGCACCCCTTCCGGGAGACCGGCCTGCAGCGCCGCCTTGGCGATCTCGATCGCCGTGAACGGCGTGTTCGACGCCGGCTTCAGGACCACGGTGTTCCCCGCCGCCAGCGCCGGGCCGATCTTCCAGGCCGCCATCAGGTACGGGTAGTTCCAGGGGGCGATCGAGCCGACCACGCCGACCGGCTCCCTGCGCAGGAAGCTGGTGTACCCGGCCGCGTACTCGCCGGCCGCCGTGCCGTCCAGGATGCGCGCCTGAGCCGCCATGAAACGGATGTTGTCGTTGGCGAACGGCAGGTCGGAGTTGATCGACAGCTTCAACGGCTTGCCGGTCTGGCTCGTCTCCATCTCCCCCAGTCTCTGCAGATCCTTGTCGAGCTGATCCGCCAGCTTCAGGAGGTGGGCGCTGCGCTCGCCCGGTGTCGTGCGCGACCACTTGCCGAACGCCTTGCGGGCCGCCTTCACCGCCCGGTCGACGTCCTCGGCGCCCCCTTTCGGCACGCTGCCGACCGACTTCTCGGTCGCCGGGTTGATCACGTCCGCGCGCTGCCGCGACGCGGCCTCCACTTCCTTGCCATCGATGATCATCTTGAGATCGGTCATGACGCGTCTCCCTTCCCGGGCGAGCCGGTGCATTTCACGATGAGGACCAGGTTCGATCCCTTAACTTTACCAGAGATCAGGGGCGGACGGCACCGGGTCCGATCCAGATCACGTCCCGCAGGATGTCGAGGTGATATTCGGCGGAATGGTCGATGCCGAGCGGCCGGAAGCGCGTCTCGAAGTCCGGCACGTCCCTGATCTGCAGACGCGCCGCCTCGAGGACCGCGTCCCAGTCCTCCCCCTGCGGAACGCCCTGCCCCGGATAGACGGCGTCGCTGCCCGCCTCCACCGCCTCGCTCAGACCCCAGAGGCGGTGTCCGGCGTCCCCGTCCCGCGTGTGCGTGACCTTCGAGCACAATCCGTACATGTCGAAGGTGGGCAGACGTGAAGCGTACGGCACGGCCCCGATCGGTCCGGAGGCCAGCCGGACGCCGGGGGGAGCGACACTCTTGAGCCACGCCCCCAGGGCCTCCCACCAGCGCGACTGCACGCGGTGCTCGGCCATGGCGCGCCAGGAGCGGCCGAGGGGGAGAGCCGACGGCCTCTCGAGCGGCGCCAGGAGCAGGAGACCCCAGGCGATCGAGATGAAGACGGCGCTTCGCGCCACACGATGCGCGAAGGACGGCGATGCGGTGGCGGCGCTGTCCCCGGCCGCGGCCGCAGCGGAGCCGATCAAAAGGATGGCGAGCGGCAGGAGATAGCGCCCGCCCGGCATCCAGTCTCCCCCACGCAGCGTGACCAGGACGGCCCACAGCATCGCGGGGGCGAGGAAGGGCAGAAGCCGCCGGGTGTTGTAGGCGATCCACGGCAGGATCAAAAGGAGAGGCCACCACTCGAAGGCGACCTGCTCGAGATAGGCAAGACCGGCCGGGATCCCCGCGGCGGCCGTGATCCCTTTGACCACGGCCGAGCG
>DASQAT010000026.1 GCA_035635555.1 Candidatus Dormiibacterota bacterium | reverse complement strand
GCCGCCCGCAGGACGGCGAGCGAGGACGACAGGACGACGAGCCCTGCCGAGCCGGCCCGCAAGGCGTCGAGGACCGAGAAGCCGGGATCGAGATGCCGCCGCGTCAGGATGCGGCAGAGATTGGCGTACCCATCCGGCGTTTTCACCAGGAGCGTTGCCCTCTCCCCCGCCTGCAGGCACCGCGCGCCGGGTGCCGTCACCTCCGCCCCGAGGATCGGCCGCAGCCCGCAGGAGAGCGCGATCTCCCGGAAGCGGACCACACCGTAAAGACCGTCGACGTCGGTGCAGGCGATCGCCCGCATGCCGCGCCCGGCCGCAGCGGTGCACAGCGCCTCGAGGCTCGAAGCACCCCGCATCAGGCTGTAGCTCGAACGGACTTGAAGATGGACGAAGCCGCCGGGCCCGCTCATCGCCGGATGTCGGGTGCCGTGTCGAACAGGTCGAAGCGCTGCGAGAACACCGTGGCGAAGCTGTAGCCGGCGACCTGCCAGAACCAGACGCTCGTCACCAGGAACCCCACACCCAGGCCGAGGAGTCCGACAAAGGAGACCGCGAGGGCGGCGAGCGTGATCCCCCAGGCGCGCCAGTAGGCCCGGCCTCCCTGCCGGACCCGGCGCAGAGCCCTGGCCGGATCGAACACCTCCCGCGCGTCGAATCGCCGGCAGTAGTGCGACATGTATCCCGGGATCGCCGCCGTGGCCCCCGCCCCCAGGAGCACCGCCGCGGCAAGGAGCGCGGTCGAGTCTTTCCACCTGGCCAGGAACCCGACGGCGAGCGCCGGAAGGTAGTACTCGAGCATCCCGAGGAAGGTGATCGTCCCGTACTTGAGGAGACGCCCGTACCCGCGCCACGACGGCCACGGCGCGACCCCGGCCTGCATGTTATGGACCATCTGGATCCGGTGACCCATGTTGAAGAGCCAGCCCACGCCCGGAAGAAGGAGAAGGACCGCGCCGACGAGCACTTCTCTCCGCGATTCCCGCGTCTGCAGCGGGAAGGCGAAGGCCGACCGCAGCCGCAGCGGAGTGCGCAGATCGATCCCTTGCCGCGGCCCCTCGTTCATGACGCCACCCCCGCCCGCTCCGCGAACATCCGCCCGGAGAGGATCGCCCGGTCGCCGAAGCGCCCGCGGATCCGATCGACCGCGTCCGCCAGCGACTCGGCCGCCCCGCCGTCGGAGGCTCTGTCGTCGAACGCCTGCGGACCGAACAGCGCCAGCTGCCGCGGCCCGCGCGCGACCTCCAGGCAGCGCAGCTCGATCCAGCGCACCCGCACCCGCCGCGCCCGCGCCCGCTCGCAGATCCCCCGCGCCTGCGCGAACAGCAGAAGATCGGCGGAGAGCGGCGGAGCCAGCCGCTCCTCGCGGCGCGCCAGGACGTCGTCGCTGTGGCGCAGCGTCACCCGCACCCGGCCGGCCCGCGCCTCGAGCCGCCGCAGCCGCCTCCCCGCCCGCTCGCACAGTCCGAAGAGAGTCCGCAGCAGTGCTCTCTCCTCGTTCGAGTCCTCGGCGAGCGTCTCGTCCTCGACGATCGCCGGCGCCGTCTCCGGCGGGCGGACCGGCGAGGCGTCGATCCCGAGCGCCTGGCTGCGCAGCCTTCCGCCCTGCGCGCCGAAGGCGACCACGAGCTGCGTCTGCGAGAAGCGCAGCAGATCCGCCACGCGGGCGATGTTGAGATCCGACAGACGCCCGCCCGTCTCGCCGCGCGCCGCCGGCAGGAGCCCGACCGGCAGCGGCGCCAGGAACGGCGCCTCCGAGCCCGGGAAGACGTCGCACAGACCGTCCGGCCGGATCACCCGCGCCGCAACGCGGCTCACCAGCTTGCTGGTGGCCAGGCCCACCGTCGGCCGCAGGCGCAGCCGCTCTTCGATCTCCCTGCGGATGCGCGCCGCCGCGTCCTGCGCCGCGCCGAACAGCCGCACCGTACCGGTGAGATCGAGAAAGGTCTGCCCCAGGGCGGCCGGCTCGACCAGAGGCGAGTAGCCGCCCAGGAGCGCGAGGACCGCACCCGTGGCGCGCTTGTAGAGCGCCTCGTTCGGATGCAGGACCGCCGCCCCCGGGCAGCGTCGCAGCGCCACGGGGAGCGGCATCCCGGCCCGCACCCCTTCCCGGGCCGCCTCCTGCGAGACCACGAGCACCGGCGCGCGCGCCGACCCGGGAGGCGCCAGCAGCACCGGCCGCCCGCGCAGGCCGCGATCGATCACCCGCTCGACGGCGATCGGGAAAGCGGCGATGTCGACGTTGAGAACGCTCCGGGACATGAAGTAAATGGCATCCAGGGCCCGCCTCTACGCCACCCGGATCGCCTGCACTCCGACGAACTCCGACTCGAACTTCGGGTCCCCCTCCTCGAGAAGCATCTCGACGACGTCGCGCAGGTTTCTCTCCAGCTCGTCGAGGCTGGCCCCCAGACTGTGGGCTCCCGGCCAGCCGGGCACGCGCCCGACGTACAGACCGGAGTCGGGATCCCGTTCAATCACGGCATTGAAGGTGCGCATCCTCATCCCTCAGCGATGAAACTTCCGGATCAGCCCGACCACGATCCCCTGCACCTGCAGGTCCCCCTCGTCCACGATGATCGAGGACACGCGCGCGTTGGCCGGGCGCAGCTCGACGCGCGTACCGCGGCGGTAGTACTGCTTGATGGTCGCGTCGTCGCCGATCAGGGCGACCACGGTCTGACCGTTCTCGGCGTCGCGCTGGCGCTTGACGATGACGATGTCGCCGTCGCGGATCCCCTCGTCCACCATGCTGTCGCCGACGACGCGCAGGGCGAAGTTGTCCTCGCCGCGCAGGAGCATCTCGGGGACCTCGACGGTCTCGGGGTAGGCGATCGCCTCGATCGGGCGGCCGGCGGCCACCCGGCCGAGGAGCGGCAGGATGGCGGTGGCCGGGCCGGGCTCGACCAGAGTCAGGGCGCGCTTCTGGTTGTCCCAGGGGGTTTTGAGAAATCCCTTCGCGACCAGGCTCTTGAGATGCTTCTGGACGGAGTTGTAGGAGCCGAAGCCGAAGTTCCGGCGGATCTCCTCGTAGGACGGGGAGACGCCGTGCGTCTGGATGTACCCCTTGATGAACTCAAACACGACCTTTTGTCTCTTGGTCAGGTTGCCGGGCTGCCCTGCCTGCGCGCGCGTCATCCTCGTGCTCCCGCCGGGCGGGGAACGCCCGCAATAAAGATGATAGCCGTGGCCGGGGTCCCCGCCTGGGCGCGCTCCCCCCGGAGACGCTCCCGGACGGCCGGTCCCCCGGCCCGCGATCAGGTTAGGTGTAAATCAGGTGAATGTCAAGGGGAAGATAAGGTTTTGTAGGTGGCCGCTTTCGTGCGGGGTGATACGACGTGGGTCGGTGGACGCCTTCAGCCCACTGAAACTCAACTAGTGCGTCGCTTGGTACTTGGCCAGGAAATCAAGCACTGCACTCGGATCATGCCCGGGGCTGCCTTCTTGGTCCTTGTTCTCCAGCGCGCCGGTTTCCTGATTGGCAACAGCCTTGCCGTCGGAGGCCAGGATCGTCAGGAACGGTACCCCGTAGACAGCCAGATCGGCACCATAGGACTTGGCCAGGTCCATGTTCTTCTTGGTCTTCCCCCCGGCGTCAACGTAGACGACCTCGTACTCATCCTGGAGCTTCAAAGAGATCTTCGAATCCTTCTCGTACAGATCGTGCAACTTGATGCACCAAGGGCACCAGTTCCCGCCCCACTGAATCAGGACACGCCGGTTGTCTTGTTTGGCCTTGACCAGGGCGGCCGCGATCTGTTGTTGCGCATCCGCTGCTTCGTCATAGACTCTCACGAATGCCTTCTTCAGCAGCTCCGCTCGTGACGGGAGTTTCCCTTCCTTCTCCAACCTCTGCCTGATCAGGCCGGGGCTGAAGATCTCGTCCAGGCATTCCCTCTGTGTCGATTCCGAGATCAGAATGTCTGTTGCGGCGTTCGCAGGCCCGATCCTCGCGGCAAAGAGAAGGGCCGCGATCTCCGCGGCTTTGGCGGGATCGTCCATGTGTACGGAGCCGTCACGGAGATCCTCCGAGAACCTGCCCAGCATGCCGTCCTCCTGCATGGGTCGTTCGACTTTTCGCGAGAGAATCTCCCCGACCAGGTCGTTCAAGCGACTCCCGAGCCTCTTGGCCTTCAAGAGAGCACAGGGGAGCAGCGGGTTTTCCGTGGAGCGAGAAGACCGGGTCAGAAAACGGTCGTCCCGCATTTCGGCCAGGTCTTTTTCCGTCTGCTCCCGGGAGAGGGTCACGCTGTAACGCGATATCGCGGCCAGGTGAGAGGCGGTTGTCCTTGCTCCATAGCCGTTCAAGGTCCCGAACACGGCGTTGGGGTCCATCGCGAGAAGAGTGTCGAGGCACGCACGCTGGGTCATGTCGGAAAGAAAGGTGTTGACCTCGGCATTGATGCCCCACGAGCGCCAAATCGTCAGCCGCGCCAGGATTTCCGCCGTCGCACGGGGCTCCTTTCGCGGGACTTTCCCATTCTCGAGGTCCCTATCGAACATCCCCAGGATGTTTGTGTTGGGAGGCGGCGTGGAGACCGAGCCTGACTTCTCGATGTCCCACCAGAATAGGTTCGAGTCGAGTGCGATCAGGGCCGCCGCCAGCAGCGAGCATGGGGCGAGGGGGTTTTCCGTCGCCTTCGCCGAGGAAGCCAGGAAGGTCGGCTGCCTCGCCTCGCTCGCCATTTTCTGTGCATCGGCGGCTGAAAGTATCGCGGGAGGGTAGTCAACGAGAGAAAGATGCGCGTGGCCTTCGCCGGTGTCGGGAGAGTGCCGGATGCCAGCCGTCGCCGACGCGCTCGAGGCCGGCTGTTCGGCCAGCGAGGCCTCTCCGGACTTGAGCGATGCGATTCGCTTCTCGGCCAGCGCGCTCCACGGGCTCGCCTTGTACTTCTCCCGCAAAGTCGACCAGGCCGCCATCTCTTTCTCCGCGTCGTAGATCAGATCCATCTCCGGGAGCTTGGGGCCGAACTTCTTCGTCACGACGATCGTGCCGAGGTAGGTGACTTTGCCTCTGGCCACGGCGACATTCATCTCGAGGGCCGGCGGCTTCTCCAGGATGATCGTCGCGTTGTAGTTCGACAGCCTGATGAACCGCAGCGAGTAGGTGCCCGGTTCACCGAGGTTGAACATCACCAGGCGGCCCTTCATAGTGGAGGCACGGATCACGCCACCGCCGTCTCCCGACATGACGAGAGCCGCCCCATCGAGCCCGTTCAGGCGAATAATGCCCTTGAATTCAAACTCAAGGAGCAGTAAGGACGACTGCATCGGATCGCCTTCGAGCGTCTTCGGTGAGCGCGGATACTTGGCGGCAAGCTCGGCATCGAGCGAGGGGCCCTCCGCTGAGATGTCGCCCGCTCGTGGCGACGGGCCCAGACCCAAGAGGGATAGAAGGAGAGCGCTGGAGAAGAGCGTAACGTACCTCACAGGGCCTCCTTTCCACGCCGGGCTCGATGACGGCGTGGCTGCCAACGAAGATGGAATCGCCAAATCGAGGGTGATCCTGGCTCATCTTTTACAGGATGCCGACGTTCCTGTCCAGAGCGACGGCCCGGGAACACCTGCTCCAGCATCCTGTCGTCCCGCTCGCGGTATCTTCCGGGACGGCGACGTCACTTCTCCAGCCCCCCATTCACGCCGGTCCGATCATGACCCCTGAGCTCGTCGTCGCTGACCCGCCCGCCCGCTACGGCTGTCGCCCGGGCGGTCTCTCCACCGACTGTCCCAGCGGCGGAACATCACCCGGGATCGGGGCGCCGGGCGGTTGCGCCCCCGGCGGCGCGCCCTGCGAAGAAGCGTCGGGCGGGGCCATCGGCTGCCCGGTCTCATCCTTCCAGAGCGTGTAGGTGTAGAAGATAATCTTGTCGGGGTCGAGGCGCGCGTCCGCCACCTGGGTGGCGTCGCCGAGCGGATAGCGCATGATCAGGTACCGCATCACCTCCGCGAACGGCCGGGCGAACTCGATGATGAGCGTGGCGCTCTTCGGCATCTTGATGATGCCGTCGAGATCGAGTGTCGAGGGGTCGTTGACCAGGTGGATGTTGGGGCGATCACCGATCAGGTAACGCAGTGTGTCCACGCGCAGGGTGTGCAGGACGTAGATCATCCGATCGGGCGGCAGGGTGCGCACGAATATCCCCATGATCGTCTGCGGGGCGCCGAAGTGCTGCATCGCCTGCTCCGACCGGCCGGCGCGCAGGAAGTAATCGCTGAATCCCTGCATAGCACTCCAGGCGATGAGAGGCGCCACGAGAAGCGCCCCGAGCCAGACGGTCAGCGGCGGGCGCAGCGACGCCACGTCCTCGAACAGGCGCCTCGCGAGAAGCGCTGCGAACAGACACAGCCACGGCACGTTCACGAGCATCCGCGTCAGGCTGGGCCCCGCGAGGCCGACCGTCAATAAGAGCGACAGGTAGCACAGGACGAGGAGACCGCAGGCGGCGTCCTGCCCCCGCAGGGCGCGCCATGCCGCGTAGATGAGACCGAGGGCCGACAGCGCCGCCACGACCGTGGTCTCGGGCGGGAGACCGATGAGACCGTAGACGGTGCTTATGCCGTCGCTGATGAATGCGTCGCTCTGGATGACGGCGTAGCGCGAGGCGAAATAGTGCGGCATGGCGCACGAGGCGAGGAGATTCAGCCCGAAGTTCGCCTTCGGCGTGATCAGGGCCGCGTAGGCTCCCCGCGTCACGAACCCCCAGGGGCCGATCCCCGACAGGAGCATCAGCAGCGCGACCAGGGCGGCGGCCGCTCCGAGGGCGACCAGGAGGGCGCGGCGGGCCCGGGGATCGGCGGGGCTTCCCTCCGCCCAGCCGAGCGGCCGGCGCAGGAGCCAGAATGCGACGATGGCGATCGGGACCGCCCGGAACGACGTGTAGCTCCAGAAGCCGAGCCCCAGGAAGACGCCCCAGGCCAGGTGGTCGCGCATCCTGCCGGTCTCCAGGGCCTTCAGGAAGAAGCCGATCGTCGCGAGGGCGAAGATCGGCGCCAGCACGGCGCGCTCGCCGACGCGGCTGTACAGGATGTGCCACGGGGAGACCGCGAGAAAGGCCGTCGATACGAGCGCCACCGGCCAGCCGAACCGATCGCGGGCGAACAGGTAGAGGACCAGGAGCGTCAGCACACCCGCGGCGATCGCCACGGCGCGCAGGGGGAAGATCAGGCCCATCACGGGGTCGTCCAGGAACCTCGGCGTCAGCCCGAACACGGCCGGCATCGCCTTCAGGAGGTTCAGCTCGATCTCGGCGCTCCTGAACGAGAAGGCGGCGAGGTGATGGAACATCGTCTCGCGGTTCAGTCCGGTCGTGGTGAGGCTGGCGAACGAGTGATGAGGGTCGTCCAGGATCTCCCGGGTCTCGAGGGCGTTGATCGCCTCATCGTTGTTCAGGCCCCAGGGAATGAGGTCGATGCGATAGACCCTGAGATAGAAACCTCCGAAGACGAGGAGCGCCACGAGCGACCACTCGAGACCGGGAGGGAGTGAGTGCAGGCCGAGGGTCGTCCGCTTGGAGCCTCTCGGCTCCTCGGTGTCGTCGAAGCGACGGACCAGAAGGACGAAGACCAGGAGCGCTGCGGCCAGGACCAGGAGCGCGGCCCCGGTCAGGAGTCTCCAGGTGAACCCTCCGGACCACGACAGGATGATCTGACCGGCGAGCGCCAGCGCCGTGGCCAGCGGAACCGCCGCGGTCCGCAGGACTCCGGACCGCCAACCCTCCACCCGGCCGGTCTCCGCCTGCATGATCTTCGGCATTCTCCCGCGCCGCGCGGCGGCGCTTCAGTTGATATAGCCGAGGGATTTTAGTCGTTCCCGGATCTCGTCGTCCAGGACGACGCTCTGCTCCGGTCCTGCCGGCCGCAGGTGCCAGATGAAGAAGCCAAGCCGCCCGCCGTCGGCGTGCGGCGGTCTCGTGTAGGCGGCGTCGAGCGTGGGACGGCCTTCCAGGGCGAAGGGCATGACGCGCGGATTGCTCTCGCCGCCCCCCAGGAAGATGTGATCGAGGACCGGCCGCCCGTCGACGAGAAGGTAGAATTCGGCCTCCGACTCCTCGGGAGCGATCGTGAAGGACAGGCCGCTCGCTCCGTCCTGGCCGTCGTCGGTGAAGGTGAGCGTCCCCGGCGCGCCGAGGACGTACTTGCCGCGCTCCCGGAACAGCGGGACCACCGAGCGGAAGATTCCCCGCGTGCGAACCTGCCCCTGGAAGCGGTGCTTCCGGCCGTCGCTGCTCCAGCGCAGGTTCCACCCCCCCGAAAGGAAGTCCACCTGCGCGAACAGCCCCCGCACCAGGGCCCGCCTGTCCTCGGGCCGCTTCTCCGACAGATCGTCCCGCTCGCGCGGATCGGCGGCGAGGTCATAGAGCTCGCCGCGGTTCTCGTCCATGGACTGGATGAGCTTCAACGATCCGCGCCGGATCGCCTTCAGATGCGCGTTCAGCCTGATCGTCTCGCTCACCAGCGGCCGCTCCGCCGGCGGGCCCGAGGCAGCCCCGCCAGAGGCTCCGGACGGCGGCACCCGCAGGAGGGGCATGAGACTCGCTCCCTGCACGCCCGGAGGCGGCGCGGTGCCGGCGACCTCGGCAATCGTGGGGAGCAGATCGATCGCGCTCACCGGCACCGTGACGCGTGCCTGCGGCGGACCGGCCGCCGGCGCCAGGCGCCCCATGACGAGCGGCACGCGCACGACCTCCTCGTAGAGCCGGCGGCCGTGACCGATCGAGCCGTGGTCCTTGAACTCCTCGCCGTGGTCCGCGGTGACGACCAGGAAGGCGCGCGTCCCGCGTCCGGACGCCGCCAGGCCGTCCAGCAGGCGGCCGATCTGCTCGTCCACGAAGCGGATCTCGCCATCGTACCGGTCGATCAGGAACCGGCGGTAGTCGTCCGGCAGGGGCAGACGCGGGTCCTGGAACTTCGAGATCGAATCGTAGGTCGCGTCCAGGGGGCCGTGGTAGTCGTCGGGGTAGAGGGCCCGGAACCGCTCGGGCGGCTCGTAGGGCCAGTGCGCGTCGAAATAATGCACGAAGAGGAAGACGGGCCTGCGCCCCTGCCGCGACAGCCAGGCGAGGGCGGCGTCGGTGACGCGGTCCGCGGCCGGCTCCATGCGGGCTTCCGGCCGGTAGGAAGGCCGCGACACGCCGAAGTCTTCGAAGGTCTCGAAGCCGCGATCGAAGCCGAAGATCGACGAGACGTAGACGTGCGACACGAAGGCGCCGGTCGAGTAGCCCGCCCGCTTCATCGTCTCGGCCAGTGTCGGCACGTCCGCCCCGAGCTTCAGGCCGTCGTTCTCGACCCGGTGGCTCGACGGAAGCCGGGACGTCATCATCGACATCACCGACGGCAGCGTCCAGGGCGCGGCCGACCAGGCCGACTCGAACACGGTCGAATGCCGCGCCAGCGCGTCGATGCGCGGGGACGTTCCGCGGTCGTAGCCGTAGACACCCAGGTGGTCGGCGCGCAGCGTGTCCACCACGATCAGGACGACGTCCTCGTGCGCCGCATCGAAGCGGCCGCGGCACGAGCACGTGAAGAGGTGCGCGGCCAGGAGCGTCAGCAGCAGGATCGGGACGGTCGGTCCGGGACGGACGGGCATCGACTCAGCGGCTGGCGACGGGCTGAAGCTCGTGGACCACGCGGCCCCCCACGACCGTGGCGACCGGCCAGCCGCGCAGGGTCCAGCCGTGGAACGGGCTGTTCCGCGACTTCGACTTGAACTGCGACACGTCCACCATCCGCTCGAGCTCCGGATCGATGATCGTGACGTCGGCGTCCGCGCCGACCGCGAGCGTCCCCTTCTTGATCCCCAGGATGCGGGCCGGGTTCCGCGACAGGAGCTCGACGAAGCGGGCCGGAGCCAGGCCCCCCTTCCGCACGCAGCGGTCGACGATCAGGGGGACCGTGGTTTCCAGGCCGATGATGCCGAACGGCGCCTCGTCGTACTCGACGAGCTTCTCGTCCGCGTGGTGCGGCGCATGGTCCGAGGCGATGGCGTCGATCGTCCCGTCCAGGAGCCCCTGCAGCAGGGCCTGCCGGTCCTCCTCGCTCCTGAGCGGCGGGTTCATCTTCGTGTTGGGATCGTAGCGCGAGTCGGCGACCGACTGATCGGTGAGGACCAGGTGGTGCGGCGTCGCCTCGCAGGTGACGGCGACGCCCTCCTGCCGGGCACGCCGCACCTTCTCGAGGCTGCCGCGCGTGCTGATGTGCGCCACGTGCAGCCGCCCGCCGGTCATGGCGGCCACCGCCAGGTCGGTCGCCACGGCGACTTCCTCCGAGGCACCCGGGATCCCCTTGAGGCCGAGGAGGGTCGACACGAATCCCTCGTTCATCACGCCGGAGGCGCTGAGGTTCGCGTCCTCGCAATGGTCGATGAGAGGGATACCGAAGATCTTCGTGTACTCCAGCGCCATGCGCAGCAGGTGGCTGTTCCCGACCGGCCGGCCGTCGTCCGACACCGCCACGGCGCCCGAGCGCACCATGTCGCCGATCTCCGCCAGCTCCACGCCCAGGCCGCCCTTGCTGACGCAGCCGATCGGGAAGACGTTCACCATCCCCTTGCGGCGCGCCTCGGCCACGATGTACTCGGTCACCGACAGGCCGTCGTTCCAGGGATCGGTGTTCGGCATGCACGCAACCGACGTGAAGCCGCCCGCGGCCGCGGCGCGCGTGCCGCTCTCGATCGACTCTTTGTGCTCCTGCCCCGGCTCGCGCAGGTGCACGTGCATGTCGACGAGCCCCGGACAGACCCAGTGCCCGGTCGCGTCGATCACGCGACCGTCCGGCGCCGCGCCCCGGCCTTTCTCGGGGACGCGCCGCTCGGCGATGCGACCGTCGACGATCAGGAGATCCATGACGGCGTCGGTCTTCGTGGCCGGGTCGATCACCCGGCCGCCCTTAATCAGCAAGCTCGCCAAGAGTGCCTCCCGCCAGGAGGTACAGGACGGCCATCCGCACGGCGACGCCGTTGGTGACCTGCTCCAGGATCACCGAATACGGGCCGTCGGCCACGGCGCTGTCGATCTCGACGCCGCGGTTCATCGGCCCGGGATGCATGATGATGACGTCGGGGCGGGCCCGCCGCGCGCGCTCGGCGGTCAGGCCGAACAGGTTGTAGTACTCGCGCGTGGAGGGGAACGCCCCGCCCTGCTGCCGCTCCCTCTGGATACGCAGCATCATGATCACGTCGGCCCCCTCGACGGCCTCGTCGATCCGGTACGTCACGCCGACACCGAGCCTCGGCAGCTCCACCGGCGTGAGCGTCGGCGGCCCGCAGACCACGACATCCGCCCCCACGGTCTTCAGCAGGAAGATATTGCTGCGCAGGACGCGGCTGTGCATCAGGTCGCCGATGATCGCGACCCGCAACCCCTTCAGTCGTCCCTTCCTCTCGCGGATCGTGAAGGCGTCGAGGAGGGCCTGGGTCGGGTGCTCGTGCCAGCCGTCCCCGGCGTTGACGATGTTCGAGCGGCAGTGGCGCGCCAGGAAGTGCGGCGCGCCGGAGGCCTTGTGACGGATGACGATCATGTCCGGCGCCATCGCCTCCAGGTTGCGCGCCGTGTCGAGGAGGCTCTCCCCCTTCACCACGCTCGACTGGAACGGCGAGAAGTTGAGCGTGTCGGCCGACAGCCGCTTCTCGGCGATCTCGAACGACGAGCGCGTGCGCGTCGACGGCTCCATGAAGAAATTGACGATGGTCCTGCCGCGCAGCGTCGGGACCTTCTTGATCGAGCGGGTCGAGACCTCGACGAACGAGCGCGCCGTGTCGAGGATCAGAGTGATCTCGTCGGCGGTCAATCCGTCCATGCCGAGGAGGTGCTTGTGCTTCAGCGCTACGAGAGGCCTGGCGGGCTCGTTCGCGGGGGCGACCGTCTCATCCGGCGCGGGAACGGCGGCCGTCGCCGCGGGCCGCCGCGCCGGCGCCGGCCGGCGCGCGCCGCCGGCCGCGGCCTTGCGTCCCGCCGTCTGCAACCGGCCGCCTTCAATCATCTCCTTCACCTCGCCGCCCGCGCCGGCTCCCGGCCCGGGCCCTTGCGGCTCGCCTTCTTCTCCGGCCGTTTCACAAGCAGGACCTCGTCGCGGCCGTCCTCCTCCTTCAGGAGGACCTGCACCATCTCGTCGAGACTCGTCGGGACGTTCTTGCCGACATAGTCGGCCCGGATCGGCAGCTCGCGGTGTCCCCGGTCGACCAGGACCGCCAGCTCGATGCTCTTCGGCCGGCCGAAGTCCATCAGACCGTCGAGCGCCGCGCGCACCGTCCGTCCGGTGAACAGCACGTCATCGACCAGGATGACCCGCCGCTCGTCGATCGGGAAGTGGATGATCGTCTCCTTGAGGATCGCGGAAGGCCCCACCGAGGTGATGTCGTCGCGGTAGAGATTGATGTCCAGGATCCCGAGGGGGAGCTCCTTCCCTTCGATCCCCTGCACCTTCCCCTGGAGCCTGCGGGCCAGGGGAACGCCGCGCGTGCGGATACCGACGAGCACCAGTCGCCCGACTTCGCGGTGGCGCTCGACGATCTCGTGCGCGATGCGGGTCAGGGTGCGGTCGATCTTGTCGGCGTCCAGGACGCTCAGGCTCTTCGTCTCGTTCACGCTCCTCCGGGCAAAAAAAATCCCGCGAACTCGCGGGTTTCGTGCTGCAGGGTTCTGTTTTCCAGGGCCACCACTGCCGCCACCTTCCCGGCCTCCCGGACCGGATTAAAAGCGCGTCGTATCGCCGAGGCCAAAGAAGAATACCCGACCCCGGCCGTCGTGTCAACCGCGAGTCTCCGCAACCGGCACCGCCCGTGCCCGCTCCCTGGGCACGAGCGGCGCTTGCGGGCGCCGGGCCGTTACATCGGCCTGGGGAGGTCTTTCAGCCCTGGACGTCACTGATCCATGTCGTAGCTCCCGATGACGGTGACCGGGTGGGCGGCGGTGTAGGCCTCGCTGAACAGACCCGCCAGGATGCTGCCGTGTGTGTCGCGCGCTACCGGCAGCCCGAGCGCGTACAGGACCGTGGGCGTGACGTCCGCGATCGAACCCTTGCCGAACACTCGCCCGCGCGACACCACGACCCCGTGGGCGAACAGGAAGCCGGCGGGGGTGTCCTCGTGAACACCGGAGAGGTGCTCACCACCCAGGATTTCGTCCCGCAGCCTGTGCAGGGGCGGCGCCGGCTCGATCCCGTGGGTCGCGGTCACGAGGACGAGGGTGGACTCCGCCTCCGCCCGCAGGGCGCTCTCCACGATGCCGTCGATCCGCCTGTAGTAGCGCTCCAGGACAGGTCCGTAGAGATCGACGTCACGCGCGCCGACATTGCCGAAGTCGGCGGGACGCGCGTAACGCAGGAAGACGTGCGCCACGCGGTCGAGACCGGGGAACGACAGCGCCGCCACGCCGCGCTCATTCCGGGTCCCGAAGCGCCGCAGCGCATCCAGGACACTGGTGTCGGCCGCGACCGCGCGCTTGATCTCGCGGACCAGGGAGCGGGCCTTGGGATCCTTCTGGCGCATGACCTCCGGGTCCAGGACCTTGCCGATCCAGTCCTTCTGCGCCCCATCGGTTGCGACCTCCGGCCACTCCGCGCGGGCGTCGTCCAGGTCGATGTCCCAGCCGGCCGCCTCGCCTCGACCGCCCTGGCGCCCGCTGATCTCCCAGAACGCCTGTGTCCGCCGCCCGGAGACCGACGACGCCCGCCGCTCCAGAACGGGCGCCAGCAGGAGATCGAATCCGATGCCGGGCGGCACGATGTCGAACCGGGGAGGGCGGCCGAAGACACTCCTGACCTGGTCGCTGCGCACGCCGTGGCGGTAAGGCAGCATGCCCGTGATCAAGGTGGCGCGGGTCACCGGGGCCACGCATGGCGCGATGGACGCGAGACGACCGTAGGACCCCTCCTGCACCAGGCGTGAGAACCCCGGGAGCTTCCCCTGGGCCTGCATCGTCAAGATCGTGTCGAGGTCGGCTCCGTCGAAATTCAGAAGCAGCAGGCGGCGGCCCACCGCGGGGGGGCCTCCATCAGTTCCTGGGACGGATGGATCCGCGGCCGGGCCGCCCGAGAGCGAGGCGGCGGGGTCCGCCGTTTCTCCGCGACCGGGCCGAGTGCCCGCGGCCGGTGTCCCGGCGCCGGACGCCGGACCGAGGCGCAACGACACCAGGAGAGCGACGAGGGCGATCCCGGCGGCCGCGGCCTGGGGAGCGGTCCGCCGGCGCAGGGACGGGGCCGTCGCGACGGTCACCTCGACGAGCCAGGCGATCGTCAGAAAGACACAGACCCGCGTCAGGCGATCCGCGACGGGCGGGGCCAGCCCCGATCGGTACTCCGACAGCATCGTCCAGCCGGAGCCGAGAAGTGCGGCCATGTTCACCGTCAAGAAGCCGTTGGCGTAGCGCAGACTCATCCAGCCCAGACGGAGCCGGTGGCTGGCGAAGAATCTCAGGGCGGCGTACAGAACGGGCCAGACGAAGGCCGCGGCCAGCGTGTACGCCAGGATCACCACGAGGGGGGCGACCACCGGCCAGCCCCGCTCCGATCCTCCCGGGCTGTTTGCGAGTCGGAGGAGGAGGGCCACGACGAGCCCGCCGTAGAGCCCGGCCATGGCGGCGTGCGCGACGAGCTTCGGAAATGTCACGGCATTCGATGGTAGCACAGCGTTGTCCGGCCTCCGGCCTTGTGATAGAGTCCGTTATCGGCATGCCGTTCGACGCACCGGCCCCGGTCCTCCGCCACGACGCACTCAACCGGGATCATTTCCTTCTCACCCTCGAGTGTCCTTCTATCGCCCGCGAGGCCCGGGCCGGCCAGTTCGTCATGCTGCAGACGCGCGCGGGATTCGATCCTCTCCTGCGACGCCCCATGAGCATCTGCCGCGTTCTGCCCGGGCGACGCGGCCGGATCCAGATCCTCTACAAGATCGTCGGCGAGGGAACGCGTTACCTGTCGCAGCAGCCGGTGGGAGCCCTCGTGCCGACACTCGGTCCGCTCGGGAAGGGCTTCCGCCTTCCGGACGGCGGGACAAGGCCGATCCTGGTTTCGGGGGGCGTCGGCATCGCCATCTTCCCGTTCCTCGTCGAAAGCCTGCGCGCCGCGCGCCGCGAGACTCCCCTGCTGGTCTACGGGGCGCGTTCGCGGGGCGACCTCGTGGCCCTGGAGTTCTTCCGCAAGAAACGCGTGCCGGTGCGCCTGGCGACCGAGGATGGAAGCGCCGGGACGAGAGGGTTGGTGACCCGGGTCCTCGAGCCGATTCTGGCCGACGCCGGCGGCGCGCCCCTGGAGATCTTCGCCTGCGGACCGACGCCGATGCTGAAGGCGGTCGGCGCTCTGGCGCTCGGGGCAGGGATCCCGTGCCAGCTCGCGCTGGAGTCCCAGATGCCCTGCGGAATCGGAGTGTGCCTGGGGTGCGTGACGCGCTGTCCTGCGGACCAGCGCGGGCCGGTCTTCCGGCGTGTCTGCACCGAGGGGCCGGTGTTTCGCGCCGACGAGGTGGTCCTGTGAGACGCGCGACGCCTCGCCGGCGGCGCGGCGGCGCGCGCGTGCGCGACGCCTCCCCGCGGCCGGCCGACGTCGACCTCTCGGTGAGCCTCGGGCCGCTTCGCCTGAAGAACCCGGTCGTCGCGGCCAGCGGCACCTTCGGGTACGGTTGCGAGTTCGCGCCTTACCTCAGGCTGGCGGATCTCGGCGGCTTCGTCACCAAGGGGCTGTCGCTTCTCCCCCGCCGCGGCAACGCTCCGCCGCGCACGTGCGAGACACCCTCCGGGATGCTCAACGCCATCGGCCTGGCGAACGTCGGTGTCGAGGCGTTCCTCGCCGAGAAGCTGCCGGCGCTGCGTGACTGCGGCACCGCGGTCATCGCCAACGTGTTCGGCGAGACGCAGGAGGAATACGTGGCGGTGTCGCGGCGTCTCAACGGCGCCCCGGGTCTGGCGGCGCTCGAGCTCAACCTGTCCTGTCCCAACACCGAGAAGGGGGGCCTCGCCTTCGGGGTGTCCCCACCGGTCGTCCGCGAGGTCGTTGCGGCCGTGCGGCGCGCCGCGCCCGACCAGCCCCTCATCGTGAAGCTGACCCCCAACATCACGGACGTCGCCGCCGCCGGGCGCGCCGCGAAGGAAGGCGGGGCCGACATCCTGTCGCTCGTGAACACGTTCCTCGGCATGGCGATCGACCTCAAGACCCGACGCCCGGTGCTGGACAACGTCGTCGGGGGTCTTTCCGGCCCCGCGATCAAGCCGCTGGCGCTGTACATGGTGCACCGTGTCCATAGGGAGGTCGGGCTGCCGGTCCTCGGCATGGGGGGGATCAGCCGCGTGGAGGACGCCCTTGAATTCATGCTGGCCGGGAGCTCCGCCGTCCAGGTGGGGACCCTGAACTTCTTCGACCCGACCGGCTCGGTGCGCCTGGTGCGGGAGATCGAGGCGTGGTGCGTGAGAGAGGGGGTTCGAGCGGTGCGGGAGATCACGGGGACGCTGAGGCTTCCGGCAAGCGGGACGCCGACACCCCCCGCCGGGTAGCGGGTCCCCTCACATCGCGCTGGTCGGCGGCTTCTCCGTGGCCCGGTCGACGTCGAGCGCGTCCTGGCCGAACAGCTCGTTCAGCGAGTCGTACACCTTCTCGCCGTCCGCCACCTTCCTCCCGCTCGCGTCGAACAGGACCAGGTACGGCAGCTCCTGGACTCCGTACTGCTCCGCGACCGGCATCGTCCAGTCCACGATGTCCACCTTCCTGATCGCAAGCTTCGCGGTGTTGCGGGACGCGAGCTTCTCGAGCGCCGGCCCCAGGACGCGGCACGGCGGGCACCAGACCGCGTAGAAGTCGAACACCGTGTACTTGCCGGGGACCGCGTGCGCCTGGAGGTCGACCCTCTCCCCGTGGGCGATGATCGAGACGTCCGCCTCCCCCCGCGGGGCGCGGTTGTACGCATACGCTCCCAGCAGCGCGGCCACTATCGCGACCGCCGCTGCCGCCAGGAGGACACCGCGAATGCCCTTGCTCATGACCGACGATTATCGACCGCAGTCAGGGTGAGGTCAAGAACGACCAGGGCAGGCCCGCCGCGCGTCCGGCGTCAGCGGGGTCTTCTTTGAGGCGCTCCTTGCAATGCGGCCCGAGTTCTGCAAACATTTCGAAGATGCAGGCAACCGACAGGCTCATCGTCGCCCTCGACGTCAACTCGCGCGACAGCGCTCTGTCCCTCGTGCAGACGCTGCGGCCGCGCGTGCAGCGCTTCAAGGTCGGACTGGAGCTGTTCACAGCCTGCGGCCCGGCGCTCGTGCGCGAGATCCTGGAGAAAGGCGGACAGGTCTTTCTCGACCTGAAATTCCACGACATCCCCAACACGGTCGCGCGGGCCGCGGTGTCCGCGGCGCGCCTTGGCGTCGGGATGTTCACCATCCATCTCTCGGGCGGGCCCCTGATGGCGAGGCGCGCGGCGGACGAGCTCGAGGCCCATTGTCAGGTGTACCGCGTGCAGCGGCCGAAGATCCTCGGCGTCACGGTCCTGACCAGTCTGTCCCCGGCCGACCTGGAGGAGCTCGGGGTCGGGCGATCGGTCGAGGACCAGGTCGTGGCCCTGGCGGAGATGGGGAAGGCCGCCGGGCTCGACGGCGTCGTGTGCTCCCCCCTCGAGGCGCGGCTCATCCGCGAGGTCTGCGGGCGGGAGTTCCTGGTGGTGACGCCGGGCATCCGCCCTGAGGGAAGCGAACCGGACGACCAGTCGCGCACGCTGTCCCCAAAAGTGGCACTTGAGGCCGGGGCCGACTTCCTGGTCGTGGGGCGCCCGATCGTCAAGGCGGACGATCCCCTCGAAGCCGCGGAGAATATCCTTCTTCAAATGGACGGGGCATGATGCACCGGACGGCGGGCGCTCTCGCCTTCGTTCTGCTCCTGGCGGCGCCGTACCTTCCCGCCGCCTTCGCCGCGGCCTCGACCAAGGCACCCCTGACGAACGAGGACGTGGTCCGGCTGGTGATGACCGGGACGCCCGAGAAGGAAGTCCTCGCCGCCATCGAAAAGCGCCCGGCCGATTTCGACCTGTCCGCCGACATGGTCGCCGAGCTGCGCCAGGCGGGCGTCGGCGAGACCGTCATCGAGGCGATGCGGCGGCGCCAGGCGGCCATGCCGAGACTCGAGGTCCCACCCACCCCGACGCCGGGTCCGGGCCGGACAGGCACATTGCGCGTCGAGTTCCCCCCCGCCGCCGGCGACGACCAGGCGCCGGCCGAATTCTCCGCAATCGCGCTGAAGTCCCTCCCCAGGGGGATACGGCGGCGGGGAGGCATGGAGGTGGGGCTGATGACCGACATGGCGCTGGCGGTCCTGTGCATCTCGGCCGATCACGTCCCCGATCACTGGGATTCGCGCTCGCAGCTCCAGGGGGCGCCGCGCCACGAGCTCCTCCTGTTCCGGCCCGGGAGCGCCACCGAAAAGATCAAAGGTCACGAGGTGCTCTATCTCGACCACCAGCCATCGTACGAGATCCCCCTTCCGGAGGGGACGCACAACATCGTCGTCGGAGCGGCCGGCAAGCAGGCGGGGTCGGGGACCTGGCGCCTGCTCGAATCGGACGGCGCCCGGATCACCATCGTTTCGGGACGCACCACGCGTGTGGCGGTCGAGGCGCGGAGCGGGATCAAGGGAAGCACCATGGCCGGGTTCAGTGTCGACAGCGCCTGGAAGATCGTCGCGGTGGAAGTCCTGGAGGGTACCCCCGCCGACGCGTCCCAGGCCGCCGCCCCGGACAAGGAGGCCCACCCGTGACCACGACCCCAGGCCGGGGCACCCTGAGCCTGGTCCTCGCGGGTGGCGGCATCACCGGCGCGATGTACGAGTTCGGCGCGCTGCAGGCCCTCGATCATTTCTTCGCCGGGTCGTTCCGGGTCAACGACTTCGACATCTTCGTCGGCACCAGCGGGGGCGCCGTGGTCGCGGCGCTGATGGCGAACCGCGTTCCGCCCGGGGAGGTGGGCCGCGCGATCATCCATAACACCGACCACCCGCTGAACTTCAAGCAGGACGACATCCTGGAGATCGACTGGCAGGAGATCAAGAGGTCGCTGCTCCGGGCTCTCAAGGTCGTGCCGGCGCTCGTCCGATTCTACCGACGCAACCCGAAGCTGTTCTCGATCGCGCGGGCCATCTACGCCCTCGAGGAGAACATGCCGCCCGGGATCTACAGCCTCAACAAGTACCAGGCGTACCTGCGCAAACTTCTGACGCGCCCCGGCTGCGTGAACACCTTCGAGGACCTGAACAAGGAGCTGTACATCCCGGCGATCCACCTGGACCGGGGGGAGCGCGTGCTGTTCGGGACGCCCGGCTGGCGCGACGTCGCCATCTCCGACGCCATCGCGGCGTCCTCGGCCCTGCCGCTGTACTTCCAGCCGGTGACCATCAAGGGGCTGGACTTCGTGGACGGCGGCGTCGCGAGCGTCGCGCACGTCGACATCGCCATCGAGCGCGGTTCACGCTTCCTCGTGCTGCTCAATCCGATCATCCCTCTGCGCAACAATCCCGACGCCATCTGCATCCCCACCTTCTCGGGCCACTGCGCGCGCATCCGGGAAAAGGGGATCACCTTCGTGGTCGACCAGACCCAGAGGATCTCCGCGCGCGAGAAGCTGACGCTGGGCCTGGAGCGCTTCCGCGCCCAGCACCCGGAGTCGCGCATCTTCCTGATCGAGCCGCCCTGGACGGACTCGTTCATGTTCATGGAGAACATCCTGAACTACGGCTCGCGCGTGGCCATGCTCAACTACGGCTACCGTTCCACGGCGCGCCACCTGCGGGCGCACTTCGACACGTACCGCCAGGCGTTCGCCGCCTACGGGATCGATGTCTCGCTCGAAGGGCTGCAGGAGGACAACCCCTGGGAGCAGCCGGCGAGTCTCGCTGTGCCGCCGTCGGCGCCGCCGGCCGAGACCTCCGCCGCCGTCCCCCTGGACGCCGCGATCGGCCAGAAGGAGAGCGCGGCCTGACCCCCGTGGAGTTGCCGTCGCCCCCGGTCTGCATTAGATTCCCGAATGGTCGCGTCGTTCACCGCCCCGGAGGTCCCGCCTGGAGAACATCGGCGATCTCGAGCTGCTCATCCAGTCGCACCATGCCCTCGTCGTCATCGAGAGCCCGGAGGAGGAGCGCGTGCGCTCGCTGGTTGCGGACGCCGCGGTCCGCCAGGAGTTGCCGTTCTTCGAGTGGAAGGTGACGACCGGACTGATCCGCACGGGAACCGGCGAACCGCTGCACGACACCGAGAAGCCGGACAAAGCGCTCAAGGCGGCGGCCGGGATGCGCACCGAGGCGGTCTACCTGTTCTACGACCTGCACAAGTACTTCGAGGACCCTGCCATCCTGCGTTCCCTGCGCGACATCGGCGAGTCGTTCTCGGCCGACCGCCGGACGCTGTTTCTCTGCGCCGAGTCGCTCGAGGTCCCGGACGAATTGAAGTCCTCGACCGCGATCCTCCAGCTCGATCTCCCCGACAGCCAAGCGCTCCGGGAGCTGACGGTGCGGACGCTGCGGGACCTGGGCGCGCCGCGCCGCATCCGGGTCGACCTCTCCATGCCCGAGCTCGAGCAGCTGATCGAGTCGCTGCGCGGGCTGACGCTGCAGGAGGCGCAGCGGGTCCTGATGACCGCCGCCCTCGATGATCTGAAGATCGACCGGCAGGACTTCAAGCACATCCTGGATCGCAAGAAGACTCTCATCGCCAGCGACGGCGTCCTGGAGCTCTGCGCGCAGGAGACGACGCTGCAGCAGGTCGGTGGTCTCGAGAACCTCAAGGCCTGGCTCAAGAAGCGCGGCGCGGGTTTCAGCCCGGAGGCGCGCCGGCACGGACTGGAGCCGCCGCGCGGGCTCCTGCTTCTCGGAGTCCAGGGATGCGGCAAGAGTCTGTGCGCCAAGGCGGTCGCCAGCGAGTGGGGGCTTCCGCTCCTGCGCCTGGACGCCTCTGCGCTGTACGACAAGTTCGTCGGCGAATCCGAAAGAAGGATGCGCGGAGCGCTGCGCACCGCCGAGGCGATGTCGCCGACGGTTCTGTGGATCGACGAGATCGAAAAAGGGTTCCCGGGGCGCGCCGGCGCGGAGTCCGACGGCGGGCTGGCGCGACGCATCTTCGGAGGGTTCATCTCCTGGTTGCAGGAGAAGAAGCGGCCGGTGTGCGTCGTGGCGACCGCCAACGACATCCAGGCGCTGCCACCCGAGCTCCTGCGCAAAGGACGCTTCGACGAGATCTTCTTCGTCGACCTGCCGGGTGACGCCGCCCGGCGCTCGATCCTGGCCGTCCACCTGTCGAAGCGCGGCCTGGATCCGGCGACCTTCGACCTCGCCGCCCTGGCGGCCGCGGCGGACGGATTCAGCGGGGCGGAGATCGAGGCGGCCATCGTCGCGGCGCTCTACTCGGCGTTCGCGGAGAAGGCGGCGCTGTCATCCCCCCACATTCTCGCGGAATTGCAGAGGAGCGTCCCGCTGTCGCGCACCTGCCGGGAGTCGATCGAGGAGTTGCGCGCCTGGGCCCGCGGGCGCACCGTGCCGGCGGCGGCAGAACCGCTCCGCTCGGCCACGACGGCCGCGTAGGCGGCTGCCCGGGCCGCCCGCGCCCACCGGCGACCGGCGACCGGCGATCAGACGACGGGCAGAATCCCCGCCAATCGTGCGCCCCAGGTCACGACCGAGAGCGCTCCCCCCGCCCCGAGCGCGAGGGTGAGCAGGCGCGTCCTCAGGCCTGCCCCCAGATCGCGGCCCGCCGCCGCCTCGGCCAGGAGCCAGACGCAGGCGACGGTCAGGGCCACGAACGCCAGCCCTCCGGCCGGGTGCATCGACAGGCTGGCCCTCCACTCCCCCCGCGCGAGCAGACAGACCGCCCGGGTCAGACCGCAGGTCAGGCACGGCATCCCGGTGAGCCGGTGAAGCAGGCACAGATCGAAGGGCAACGGTCTCCGGGGAGGCAGGAGGAAGGTCCCGGCGAGCAGACCGGAGACGGAGAGGCCGGCGGCGAGCCGCGACGCGCGCTCCCGTCTCACGCCGCGGGTGCCGCCGCGGTCGCACCCTTGCGCGCCTGGAGGAACCGGTACGCCAGGGCGAGGGCCATGAAATTGACCGCCATGGCGATGAAGACCCCCACGCAGCAGACCAGCGCTCCCAGGATCGCCACGAGGATACACGCAAGCAGGAGCAGGAACAGGCGCCAGCGATATCCCTCGGTCAGACGGGCGCTCTCGCTCATCGCCTCCCAGAAACCGAGACCGGTCTCGGCGATCACCGGCATCGCGAACAGCCACATGACCGCGAGAATGATCCCGGGCACGATCAGGCAGACGAAGCCGAGCATGGTCAGGATGCCGATCACCAGGTTCGCCAGGAAGGCGTCGAGGAAGCGATCGAACCCCTGGAACATCATGGCGATGTCGGGCTTGCGTCCCGACACGACACCCAGGAGGGCCCGCCAGATTCCGACCAGGATCGGGCCGCCGATGATGAACTGGAGCGCGGTGCCGGAAAAATGCACGAAGAAGTTCGGCACGCCGCCGATCAGCCCCTGGATCAGAAACATCGCGCCCAGGACGAGCCAGTGCGGTTTCACCAGGTTCCATCCCGCCCCGATGAATTCCCAGACGCGGAACTCGGCCGGCAGGGCGACCGCCGGAGTGGAGGGCAGGGCGGGCGGCGCCGAGGCGTCGGCGGCGGGCTCGCGCGGCGGGAACAGGTCGAGGAGCTCCGGCAGCTTGCCGGCGAACGTGGTGCCGCCGCTTCCCTTCTTGATGTGCGTCGCCTTGACGACGCGTCCTTCGCGCACCCACTGGCGCAGCGTCTCCAGGTCGGCGGGACCATACTCCTTCCCGTCGGCCGCGACGACGAAGTACTGCTCCTGGGTGTTCACTCGAACCTCAGCGGCAGGATCTTGGACACACCGGGTTCCTCCATGGTGACTCCGTAGAGGAGGTCGGCCGCCTCCATGCTCTTGCGGTTGTGGGTGATCAGGATGAACTGCGTGTCGCTCCGGAGCTGCTGCAGAAGTTTCGTGAACCGTTCGACGTTCGCCTCGTCGAGAGGGGCGTCGACCTCGTCGAGGATGCAGAACGGCGAGGGCCGGTAGCGGAACAGGGACACGAGAAGCGCCATCGCCGTCAGCGCCTTCTCCCCCCCTGACAGGAGACCGATCTTCTGCAGCCTCTTGCCGGGCGGTTGCGCCACGATCTCGATCCCCGCCTCCAGCACGTCGTCCTCGCCTTCCGCCAGACGCAGCTCCGCGGTGCCGCCGCCGAACAGCGTCTTGAAGCATTCCTGGAAATTCCCCTGGATCGCTGCGAAGGCGCTCTTGAAGCGCTCGCGCGCCTCGCGGTTGATGGTGCGGATGGTGTCGCGCAGGGCGGAGATGGCGTCCTCCAGGTCCTGCTTCTGCGCGCTCAGGAAGGAGAAACGCTCCTCCAGGTCCTTCTGCTGCTCGACCGCCATGAGATTCACCGGACCGATCGCCTCGATGTCGGCCCGGATTCGCTGCGCTTCCGCCTCGCGCTCCTCGACACCGGGACCGTCGGCGGGCGGCGCCGGCGAGGCGCGCAGGGCGTCGAGCGTCGTGGCCAGCTCGTCGCGGCAGGATCGCTCCAGGTGCTCGAGATCGGCCTCGGCGCGCGCCCGGCGCAGCTGGTGCTCCTGCTGCCGCTCGCGCAGGGTGGCCTGCGCCGCGCGTCCCTCCTTGACCGCCTGCTCGCGGGCCAGCAGGAGACCGCGCTCGTAGGCCAGCCCGGCGTGCGCCGCCTCGTCGCGCGACGCGGCCTCGGCACGCGCCTGGAGCGCCGCCTGGCGCTGCTGCTCGGAGCTCGCCTCCTGTCCGCGGATCTGGGCGACGCGATCGTTCCCCTCATCGATCTCGCGGCCCCTCCGGGCGATCGAAGTCTTGAGATCCCCCACCGCCTCGCCCAGGCGGTCCCGCTCGCGCGCCAGGGACTGCCGGCGCTCCTCGGCCGCCGCCAGGACGGCCCGCGCCTCGGACGACTCGCGGCGCACGCTGTCCAGCTCGGTGCGCAGCGCCAGGAGCTCGGCCCCCTTCGTCTGGATTTCCTCCTCGACCGCGCGGCGCTCGTCCTGGAGCTTCGTGAGATCCCCCGCGAGCGCCGCCGCCTCCCCGCCCCACGCGGCGATATCGCGCTGCAGCCTCGACCGCTCGCTCGTCAGGAGAGGCAGGGCGCGGTCGATCCGGTCCGTCTCCGCGCGGGCCTGCTGCAGCTTCAGATCGCGCTCGAACGCCAGTCGCGCCTCGTCCTGCACGGCCAGCGCCGCGACTCTCAAGCGCTGCTGCACCTCGGTCTGATCCTCGCGCAGCCGGACGAAACTCCCCTCGATCTCGTCGAGCGCCACCGCGGTGTCGGACATGCGCCGGGCGATCTCCTCCTTCTCCGCCCGGCGCTGCAGGAGCCAGTGCTGCAGGGCCCGGCCGTCGCCGCCCGTGGCGGAGCCGTCGAGACGGACGATGTCCCCCTGGGGGGTGACGTACGCGAAGGCGGGGTTCGCGGCGTGCAGGCGGAACGCCTGCTCGAGATCCTCGACCAGGAGAGTGCGCTCGAGGATCCGGGCGACGGGACCGCAGGGCACGCCGCCGATCTTCCCGGACAGCCGGTCCGCCTCCGGCGGTCCGCCCGCGGCCGAATCGGCCGCCGCCGCGCCGCTCTCCTCGGCGATGAACGACACGCGTCCGCGCGCGCTGCCGCGCAGGTACGCCACGCCGCGGACCGCGTCTTCCTTCCCGCCGACCAGCACGGCCTCCAGCAGATCACCGAGCGTCGCCTCCACCGCCTTCTCGAGGCCGCCCGGCACATCGAGGCGGTCCCCCACGACACCCCGCGGCCTCAGTCCTGAGGCCCCCTTCAGGATGTCTCCGACTCCCTCGGAGAACCCGGCGTGCTGCCGCTCCATTTCGGCCAATGCCGCGAGCCTCTCCGCCAGCACCGCGCCGCGACCCTTCAATTCCTCGGCGCGCTTCTCGGCCGCGCCGAGACGCTCAGTTGCCTCGCGCGCGGCCTCGGCCGCCCCCTCGTGTTCGACCGCGCAGGCCCGCGCGCGCTCCTGCCCGGCCTCCGACTCCCGCGCCAGCGATTCCACGTCCGACGCGGCGCGCTCCCGCAGGACACCGAGCTCCTCCAGCTCCCGCCCGATCCTGTCGAGCGCCGAGCACGCCACACGCCCCTGCTCCTCGAGCGAGGCGCCGCGCCGTGTCATCGCGGCGATCCCTTCGATCCGATCGAGGAGCGCCGCGCGCGCCGCCTCCAGCGCCGCCTCGCGGGTCTCGATTTCACTGGCGCGCGCGCCGTCGTCGACCGCGACCGCGGCCGTGGACGACCGGCTCGCGCTCAGACGCTCCTCGATCGCCTCGATGTCCGCGCCCGCGGCGGCCAGACGCTCCTCCTGCTCGGACAGGCGCGTCCGCAGGCCCAGCATCTCCTGCCCGCCCTCCGCCAGGCGCGATTCGAGGTCGCGCATCTGCTCCTGTCCCGCGCGCAGACGCTCCTGGATCCGATCGATTTCGAGATCGAACGCATGGATCTCGTCACGCCGCCGGAGCGCCGCCGCCTCCCCTTCTTCGAGCACCAGTCGCAGGCGCTCGAGCTGCGCCTCGTCGGCGGCGAGCGACGCCGCACAGGAGACCTCGTCCGCGCGCAGCGCCTCGAGAGCGGAGCCGGTCGCCTGCCGTTCGCCGTCCGCCATCGCCAGACGGTGTCGCAGGAGAGCCAGCCTCCTCTCCCGCAGATCGTCCACCAGACGCTGATACCGGCGGGCCTTGGCCGCCTGGCGGCGCAGGACATTGATCTGCTTTTCCACCTCGATGACGATGTCGTTGATGCGCAGCAGGTTCGCCTGGGCGGCCTCGAGCTTCTGCTCGGCCTGCCGTCGCTTCGTGCGGTATCCGAGGATGCCGGCCGCCTCCTCGAACATGGCGCGCCGATCCTTGGGCTTGGCGGCCAGGACCTGGTCGATCTTCCCCTGCTCGATAGTGGAGTAAAGCCGCGAGCCGATATCGGTCCTCGCCAGGAGGTCCTGGATGTCCTTGAGACGGCAGCGCTCGCCGTTCAGGATGTACTCGCTCTCCCCCGACCGGTAGATCCGGCGCGTGACGACGACCTGCTCCGGGATCTCCTCGATCGCGGTGATCCGCATGACGTCCGGCTCCGCTCCGGCCAGAGGCGGCGCGCCGGCGCGGAGAGGGTCGATCTCGGACGCCTCCGCGATCGGCACTTCGTGATCGCCGGGGAGCGCGGCTCCCGGGGCCTGCTCCACCGTCGCGGACTGGCCGTTGCCGTTCTCCGGCTGACCGTTGCCCGGCGCGTGGCCGTTCCCTGGCCCGGCCGAGTGACCGTCGGATAGAAGGTTTTTGAAGTGCAGGGACACCTCCGCCATCCCCAGCGGCCTGCGCCCCTCGCTGCCGTTGAAGATGACGTCCTCCATCCGGTCGCTCCGCAGGGAGCTCGCCTTCTGCTCCCCGAGCACCCAGGAGATCGCGTCGCCGATGTTGCTCTTGCCGCAGCCGTTCGGGCCGACCACGGCCGTGATGCCGTTCGGGAAGTCGAAGCGGGTCCGCCCGTAGAACGACTTGAACCCGTGGATTTCCATCCGGTCGAGCTTCAGGATGCGGGGCATCAGTCGCCTGAAAGGCCGGGGACGTGGGTGGCCATCGAGCCCCGGATCTTAGCACAGTGGTCGCGCTTCAAAGGATGAAATGAGACAACATATTGGGGTATCACGGGCCCGAACCGCAGGATGTTGAGGAAGTCTGCGCCGGTCAGTACTGCCGGAGCAGCACGAAGTCGGGCAGGGACAGGAGGGCGTTGCGGGCCGGCGACGGACTGAACGCCTGAAGTGCGGTCTGCGCCCTGCGGGCATAGGCGACCGCCACCTCCCGGGTGCGCTCGAGCGTATGACCGCGTCGCAGGAGATCGATGATCTCCTCGCGCGACACCGTCCTGAAATCGCGCTCCTCGAGGACAGTCTGGATCATTGCGCGGGCACGCGGGTCGCTCTTCTCGAGCAGGTAGATGAGGGGCAGGGTGAGCTTCCCCTCCCGCAGGTCCGAGGCGACCGGCTTGCCGAGGACGCTCTCGCTCGCGGTGAAATCGAGGAGATCGTCGATGATCTGGAAGGCCATCCCGAGGTTCATTCCGTAGTCGGAGAGCGCCGCCACTCTCTCGGGCGATCCCTTCGAGAGGACCCCCGCCACCCGGCCGCACCCCGAGAACAGGCAGGCCGTCTTGCGCCGGACGATATCGAGGTGCTCCGCCTCGCTGATGTCGATGTCCGAACGACGCCTGTCGGCGATCAGTTCCCCCTCGATCATCTTCAGCGTGATTTCCGCCAGGATCTTGATGATCACGAGGTCATCGGCGGCCAGGGCCATGTTCATCGATTTGATGTAGAGGTAGTCGCCGAGCAGC
Organism: Candidatus Dormiibacterota bacterium; assembly: GCA_035635555.1. Classification (NCBI taxonomy): domain Bacteria; kingdom Bacillati; phylum Candidatus Dormiibacterota; species Candidatus Dormiibacterota bacterium. Next base: position 158,027 of record DASQAT010000026.1, on the reverse strand, counting down.
ACCGTGAGGCCGTTGCCCCAGCGTGCGTTCAGCGAGCCTCGACCGCGCCTCAGCGCCGCCTCGTCGATGACGTCGTCGTGCACCAGCGTCGCCGTGTGGATGAATTCGAACACCGAGGCGAACATCACGTCGCGGTCGCCTTCGTAGCCGCAGAGCTGCGCCGACAGGAGCAGGAGGATCGGGCGTACGCGTTTCCCTCCCCCCTCGGCGATGTAACGGCCGATCTCATCGATGACGCCGACCTCCGAGCGCAGGTGGCGCCGGCATTCCTCTTCCACCTGGGCGAGCTTGTCGCCCACCAGAAGCATGATCTCCGGCAGGCCGGGGGGGAGGGAGTGCACGGCGCGCACCGCGGGGGGGGGCGGGGTCGCGGCGCCGCGTCTCGGGGGCCGCACACGCGCCGTCTTCAGTCCGGAGGCGGCGTCGGTCATGGCGTATCCACACGCACGGCGGGCTCCGCCTCGTCCTTGCCGGGCGGGGCCAGAGCACTCTTCGCGCCGCCGGGCAGGCTGCGCGTCTCGATCACCTTCGGTCCCTCGACGAGGTAGGCCACGCCCACCTTCTCGTAGGTCCAGAGCTCGCGTCCCGATCCTTCCGGCGCGCGGCTCGACGGCAGGCCGAGCGATCGCAGGACCTGCCCCACCTGGCTGCCGGGCGAGTAGGTCTCGAGCAGGGTCTTGACCTTCGGCCAGTCGGGTTGCAGCTGCAGGGAGACCGAGATCTGGACCGGCCGGCCGGAGCGCACCTTCTTCGAGATCTCCCGGTCCTCCGGCAGGCGGTACTGCACCGAGTCGAAGGTCTTCGGATCGTAGAAACGAAGGTAGTAGTAAGGGAACGCCGCGTCCCTGCGGGTCGCGATCTCGAAGAAACCGAGCGCGTCCGTCGTGGCCCGCGCGTCCTCGGCGCTCTGGTCGAGCGACCGCAGGCCGCCTATCTTGAGATAGGTCCGTGATTTCAGAAGGCGCACGACCTGCCCCGCCACCCCGGTGCCCGTCCCGTCGATGATCCGGCCGTGAATCGAGACCTGGCCCTCCTCCTCGTCCGCGAGCGCGGCAGCCGGCAGGAGAAGGACGGACAGAAGGGCCGCGGCGCCCGCGATAAGGAGAGCGTTCCACGCGTTCCGATGGCCAGTCCGTGGGCTCAACGACGGTCCCTCAGCGGTAGTTCGTGAACTGCATGTCGATCTTGAGTGAGGAATCGCGCAGGACCTTCATCGCCCCCTGCAGCTCGTCCTTGCTCTTCCCCTTGACGCGCACCTGGTCGGCCTGGATCGACGCCTGCACCTTGAGACCGCTCGACTTGAGGATCTTGACGATCTCCTTGGCCTGCTCCTGCGGGATTCCCTGCTGCAGGACGATCTCCTGCCGGAGACTCTGTCCCGTCGCCTGCTCCGGCGTCTTGAAGGTCAACCCTTTACCGGGGACGCGCCGCGCCGCCAGCTTCTCCAGAAGGATCTCGGTCACCGCCTTCAGCTTGTAGTCGTCGTCGGCCACCAGGTGGAGGACCTCCTTCTCGCGTCGGATGTCGGAGATGCTCCCCTTGAAGTCGTAGCGCTGATGGATCTCCTTGAGGGCCTGCTGAACGGCGTTGTCGACCTCCTGCAGATCGATCTTCGAGATGATGTCGAAGGAGTTTTCGGACGCCACCAGGTCCTCCGGGGGGCGAAAAAGGGGGCGATCTTAGCATCCTGATCCGCGCCATTGCAAGGTTCCCGGACGACCTCGCCGCCCGCGGCGCTTACGGAGGGATCTTCAGGACGGGGGGATCTCCTGAATCTCGATTCCGGCGGGGGTCTCGAAGCGGAAGAGCTCGTCGTCCAGCGTCTCCACCCGCCGCAGCCGGTCGAAACGATAGGTGATGCGGCTCCCCAGCGGATCGAAGATGGTCAGGACTCTCACCAGGTGATCGGGGCCGGGAGTCAGCAGGAGGTGGTCGTACTCCGGCCTGGGGGCGCGTGGCTTCAGCAGGAGCGGTCGCGGACCGCGCTGGTTCTCCCCGCCCCAGGAGATCTCGAACGACCCGACCAGGTCCACGCGCTGGAGCAGAATGGCGATGCCGCTGCGCGACCCCTCCTGGTCGAGCGGCGCCACCAGCACCTGGCGCTCCTCCGGCAGGTAGACCCAGCTCTTGCGACCGTCGGCTATGGCCAGCTTGCCGCGCGGGACCTCGTATTCCCAGCGCATCCGGCCCGGCCGCATCAGGTAGACCGTCCCCTTCTCGATCTGCGGTCTGGGAAGCCCCGCCGACTCCACGGTCTGCGTGAACGACGCGACCAGCCCCCGCAGACCGTTCAGGGCCTCCTCCACGCTGCGCGCCTCGCTCACCGCGTCCGCCGGCACCGGCGCCGTCCTCGTCTCCCCCTCGGCCCACGATGGGGTCGCGATCAGAATCGCCGGGATGGCTCCCCACAGCAGGATCGAGGACCGCATGCGGAGGATCCTACACGAATCGACGGGTGCCGCCCGCGGCGGATACGCGCGTTGACTCCCGTGGGGGCGTGGGTTAGACTCGCGCGCCGCTCCAGTCGCGGCGTTGCGCGAAGCGCCGGCGCGGAGACGGCGGAGACCAGCCAGAGGATGCGCATTCAGGGAAAGTGGCGGTGGGCCCTGCTCGCGGTCGCGGTGATCGGGTTGGCGAACGTGGCGTACGTCCCTTCCGGCGGCTTCGCCGTGCGCGAAGGACCGGGCGGGACCACGGTCCCGCTCGACCCGGGCTTCCACCTTCGAGTGCCCCTGTACCATCGTCTTTACGTCTATGACGGCGCTCCCGTCGTTCTCGACGGTCCGGTCGATATCGTCACGAGGGACCACGCCGCGTTCAAGCTGCCGGTGCACATCGCGGGGCGCGCGTCGCCTGGGGACGTGCTGACCTTCCATCGCGGCCGCACCGGCCGCGAGGCGCGCATCTACATTCAGGAGCGGATGACCGCCGCGGTGGCCGCGGCCGCCCGGGGATTCAATTCCGACGAGATCCTGTCGTCCGGGATCGATCGGCGGCTCGGGCCGCTCGTGTCGGCGGACCTGATCACGCGCGGCATCGCGGATGACGGTCTGCACGTGAAGGACCCCAGTCCTCAAGTCGTATTCAACGCCGTGGTGGATTACCTCAGACGCAAGTTTCCCACGTCGGCGCGCGCCCTGGCCGAGCGCTCCCTGCAGGCGGCACCCAGGGAGGCGCTCTACCACGCCGCGATGGGCGAGGTCCTCGAGTCCGAAGGCAAGAAGGACGAGGCGGAGCAGCAGTACCTGGAGGCGCTCTACGAGAACCCCGTGGCCCTCGAGCCGATGAGCCGGCTGTTCCTCCTGTACCAGACGACGCAGGAGCCGGCGAAGATCATGAAGCTCCAGCGCCTGCTCACCGCCAGCCTCGAGAAGAACAAGGACTCCGCCATCCATCACGACTGGCTGGGACAGGTTTTCATGCGGGAGGGTCAGTATGACAAGGCGGAGGAAGCGTTCCACGCCGCCATCGGTCTCGCCCCGAAGGAAGCCGAGTTCCAGATCGACCTGGGGGGGCTCAAGGCGAAGCAGGGCAAGCTCGACGAGGCGATCGCCGCCTTCCAGAAGGCTCTCGAGCTCAAGCCGGATCAGCCCCTGGCGCTGTTCAACATCGGATCGGTCTACGCGATCCAGGGGGACATGGACAAGGCGATCGAGCAATTCCACCGCGCGGAGCGCGCCGGCCCTCCCAACACCGCCCTGTTCAACTCACTGGCCCAGGCCTACGAGCAGAAGGGACAGCTCGACCATGCCGCCGAGTACCTGCGACGGTCGCTGACGCTGCGGCCCCAGCAGCCCGATCGCCAGGCGCAGCTGAAGGCGATCCAGGCCAAGCTCAAGAAGAAGACCTGAGACCGACCCGGCGCCTGCGCCTGGACCGCGCGATCGAGAGCCCCAGGTAGACCGCCAGGAAGACTGCGATCCCCCAGACGTAACGCCGGAACACGACGCGCACCTCTTCCCAGGTCGAGCCGAGACCGGTTCCTCCCCACGCGAGAACAGCCACCCAGAGCACGTTGCTCAGGCTCGAGTAGATCACGACACCGCGCGCCTCCATGCGCCCGATCCCGGCGGCGTAGAGGAAGAAGCCCCGCACGCCGGGAATGAAGCGGTTGACCGCCAGGAGGCGGGGCCCGAATCGTCCGAACCAGCGCTCGACCTTGTCCAGCTCCTCCCGCGCCCAGGCCGACTTCAGGAAGAAGTATGTGCGCCCCAGACGCGTGCCGAGGCGGTACGCCGTGAGGGCGCCTAGAACGCTTCCCGACAGCGCGGCCAGGAAGACCGCCGGGAACGACAGGGCTCCCGAGCCGGCGAGAAAGAAGCCGAACAGCATCGTCGAGTCGCCCGGCACGGGGGGGAAGACGTATTCCAGCCAGGCCAGGAGGAAGACGATGACCAGCGCCTCCCAGGCGTGGGCCGCCATGGCGTGCTGGATCGCCTCGCCCATCTAGGAGGCTGTCCGAGTCATGGCCCTCAGATCTTCTCGACCAGGTCGCCCAGGAACGGGATGGCCCAGCGCTCGCCGCGCATCGCCTTGATGACGCACACGATCGCGATCGCCAGGTACAGGAGCATCAGGTTGATGAGTCCGAAGGCGAACAGCCAGGCGAATATCCGGGAGATGGTGGCCAGCACCGCGCCCACGAAGATGACCCCCAGGAACACCAGGCAGGCGACACCGCACAGGATGAGCCCCTGCTTGGCGTGCCAGCGCACGTATTCGCGGCGCGTCACCATGAACGGCACGATCGCGAGGACCCAGAGGTAGGAGAAGATCAGCATGACCTTGTCCTCCTCGTTCAGGTCGTCCGGGGCCACCTGGGTCTCGTCGGCGGTGATGGGATCTTCGCTCATCGGGCAGGAACTCCTGCGAAGGCGCGGGACATCGAAGACGCTGCTTTATAATGGCGCGCCCCGCGAATGTCAAGGAGCGCCATGGACACGCTCACGCCGATGCTCCGCCAGTACCGCTCGATCAAGGAGCAGCACCCCGACGCCATCCTGCTGTTCCGTCTGGGCGACTTCTACGAGATGTTCTACGACGACGCGCTTGTGGCCTCGAAGGCGCTGTCCCTGACCCTGACGTCGCGCGGACGCGGTACCAGGAACGAGGCCCCCATGTGCGGCGTGCCGTACCACGCCGCGGACGCCTATATCTCCCGACTCATCCTCCAGGGGCACCGGGTCGCCGTGTGCGACCAGGTCGAGGACCCGCGCGCCGCCAGGGGGATCGTCAGGCGCGCCGTGACCCGCGTCGTGTCCCCCGGCACGATCACCGATCCCGCGCAGCTCCGGGCCTCCGAGCCCAACTACATCGCCGCGGTCCTGGCGCAGGGGGAACCCGGGCGCGGACGCCCGGCGGACGGTTTCGGCTGCGCCTACCTCGACCTGTCCACGGGGGATTTCCGCCTGTCCGAGCACCGCGGTCCAGGCTCCGGCGATTCCCTGGCCGCGCAGATCGCCCTGTTCCGGCCGCGCGAGATCCTGCATCCGGAGGGACAGTCCCTCGACGCTCTTCTTCCCAGGGAAGCGCTGGACGGCGTCCTGACCCGCGCCGTGCCGGGCTGGATGACCGCCGCCGACTCCGCGGCGCGGCTTTTGAACGAGATCCTCGGCACGGCGACCCTCGCCGGTTTCGGCGTGGAGGGACGGGACCTGGCGGTGGGCGCGGCCGGCGCGCTCCTGCACTACCTGCAGGAGGCGCACAAGGCCGATTTCCGGCACGTGACCCGCGTCGTCTGGCACGAGCCGAGCGAGGCGATGGTGATCGACGCCACCACGCTCAGGACTCTCGAGGTCGTGGAAAACGCCCGCGACGGCAGCCGCGAGTCGACGCTCCTCGAGATCCTGGACCGCACCGGGACGGCGATGGGCGGCCGCCTCCTGCGCGACTGGATGCTGCGCCCGCTTCTGTCGAAGGAGGCGATCGGCGAGCGTCTGGACGCCGTCGAGTTTCTCCTGGCGAGGCCGGCCGAGCGCGCCGCCTTACGGGCCAGTCTCGAGAAGGTCCACGACATCGAGCGCCTTCTGGCCCGCTGTTCGCTGGGCACCGCCACCGCGCGGGACCTCGTGGCGCTGCGCGACTCTCTCGCCGTCCTGCCGGAGATCGCCGCCTGGTCCGTGGCGCTCACGGCTCCTCCCCTGGCCCGGGTCATGGCGGGCCTGGACCTCCTGGCCGACCTGCACGCGCGGCTTCAGGAATCGATCGCCGACGATCCGCCGGCCGCGCTCAAGGAGGGGGGCTTGATGCGCGACGGCTTTCACCCCGAGCTCGACGAGCTCCGGACGCTGCGGCGCGACAGCCGCGCCTCGCTCGCCACCATCGAGGCGCGCGAGAGGGAGCGCACCGGGATCGGCTCGCTCAAGGTGCGCTACAACAAGGTGTTCGGCTATTACATCGAGATCAGCAACGCGCACAGGAAGGCGGTGCCGGCCGACTACGAGCGCAGGCAGACGCTCGTCGGCGCCGAGCGCTACGTCACCCCCGAGCTGAAGGAGCACGAGGTGAAGGTCCTCACGGCGCAGGAGCGGATCGAGACGCTCGAATACGAGCTGTTCACGGCCCTGCGCGACGAGGTGACCCGGGCCGCGGTCCGTCTGCGCGCCACGGCGCGGGCCCTGGCGACGCTCGACGTCCTGGCGGCGTTCGCCGAGGCCGCGGCGATCCACGATTACCGCCGGCCGGACGTCGACGACTCCCTGCGGCTGCGGATCGTCGAGGGGCGGCATCCCGTGGTCGAGCGGCTCCTGGAGCAGGAGCGCTTCGTCCCCAACGACTGCCTCATGGACGTCGAGGACCGGCAGATCCTCATCCTGACCGGCCCTAACATGGGAGGCAAGTCGACATACCTGCGCCAGGTGGCGCTCATCGTCCTGATGGCCCAGGCCGGCTCGTTCGTGCCCGCGGCGGAGGCCCAGATCGGCCTGGTCGATCGGATCTTCAGCCGCGTCGGCGCCTCGGACAACCTGGCGCGCGGCCAGAGCACCTTCCTGGTGGAGATGATCGAGACCGCCAACATCCTCAACAACGCGACCGTCCGCTCCCTGATCCTTCTGGACGAGGTCGGGCGCGGCACCTCCACCTTCGACGGCCTGTCGATCGCCTGGTCCGTCGCGGAGTACCTGCACGACGTGCCCGCAGTCGCGGCCCGCACCCTGTTCGCCACGCACTACCACGAGATGATCGAGCTGGCGCTCCTGAAACCGCGGGTGTGCAACCTGACGATGGCGGTGCGCGAGTGGAACGACACGATCGTGTTCCTGCGCCGCGTCCTGGAGGGGGCCGCCGACCGGTCCTACGGCATCCAGGTGGCCCGCCTGGCCGGGCTGCCGCGCGAGGTGATCGAGAGGGCCAGGGAGGTGCTCTCGAACCTGGAGCGTGAGGAGCTGTCACGCGACGGACGACCGAAGCTGGCGCGCGCTCACGCCGCCCCGCCGGGCGCGGCGCCGTCCGGTGAGCCTGCCGGAGGGTCGGAGTCAGGCCCCGGCAGGACGACGCCTGCGCCCGCCCAGCTCGGCCTGTTCGCCCCCGAGGAAGATCCGATCCTGGAGGAAATCCGCCACGCCCGGATCGACGAGATGACGCCGATCGAAGCGCTCAATTACCTGGCCGATCTCAGGAAGCGCCTGCTCCCCTGAGCCGTCCCGCCCTCAGATCTCGATCGCCCCGGTCAGCCGCGAGTAGGTGGGGATGTTCATCTCCAGGCCGGCCATGTGGTAGTAGCCCCCCGCCCTGCCGGGCTGCACCACGAAGCGCATGTCGACCCCCTTCTCGCGTGCCTGGTGATACGCCGCCGCGGCGGCGGTCGCCACGCTGTCGTCCGCCAGGAGCGACTCGGTCAGATCGACGACGACCCGCGTCGCCCCGGATTGCAGGAGGCCGTCCACGGCGGCGAGAAATTTCTTCTCCGGCTCTCCCGCGACGAACTTCCCTTTCACATGCACGACCTGCCAATCGGACATGGCGCGGGTCTCGATGCAACAGGGCCCGCGGCGACGCAACCACGCCAATCCGGTCATAGAGTGATCCTCCGCGATGATCGGTGCCGGCTCGACACCCGGAGGACGGTTAGGAAGGTCTGGATGACGGGGTCCGGTGTCGCGGCCTCCCCGATCTGCTGTCATCCATACTCCTGTCGGGGGCGGCCGTCAAGTCGGGGAGAGCACGGAGGCGATCGGGCGCGCTCGTCCTAGAAACTGGCCAGGGCCTCGCGCTCGTCGCGATAGATGTCGAAGATCTCCTGCAGCTTGGTCAGGATGAGGAGGTCCTGCACCTTGCCGTTGGGATTCAGGAGCTTGAGGGACACTCCCTTCTCCCGGGCGCGCTTGTAGCAGGCGACCAGCTCGCCGATGCCGGCGCTGTCCATGTAGGACACGCCCCCCAGGTTGAGGATGATGTTCTTGCGCCCCTCATCCAGAAGCGCGTTCACCGCCTGACGCAGCTTGATGTCCCCTTCCCCGATGGTGATCTTCCCGGACAGATCGACGACGGTGACCTTCCCGTGATGCCTGGCGTTCGCCTTCATCCCTTCCTCCGCTTGATGACCTCGCCGCCGCGTCCGGCACGGCCGGACGGCTCGAATTTCTTCTCGAGGACCACCTCGGTCCCCTTCCCTTTCCGGCGCTGGAACTCGACCCGGTCGACGAAATGTTTCATGAAGAAGATCCCCCTGCCGCTGCTGCGGAAGATATTCTCCCGCTCGAGCGGATTCGAGGTGTGGGCCCAGTCGAACCCGGGCCCCTGGTCGCGCACGCGCACCCGGAACAGGCCGTCGTCCTGCTCGAAGCTCACCTCGATCTCCTTCGAGGCGTCCATCCCGTTCCCGTGCTTGATGGCGTTGATCACCGCCTCGCGCACCGCCAGCCCGATATTGAGCGCCATCGACTTCGCGAAGCCCATCCGGCGCGCCAGTCCCTCGGCCATCTCGTGGACCAGGTCCACGTAGCCGATGCGGCTTTCCAGCCTGAGCTTGACGTTTCTGTCCACGCCGGGCGGACTCTCCCGACGGCCCGGTTCGGGACACCGATGGTTCGTCGCGTCCTCGATCACCGCGGCCGCTCCTGGCCTTCTGCCTCGATTGCTGGGACCTGGAGAGGGTGGCCGGGGCGATGGTAGCCAAAGCACGCGGGGGGTGTCAAATTGAGGTACAATCCGCCCCAACACGACCGTGAGCGACCAACGTCGAAAGGATTCCACGAAAGGGCTTCGTGCCCCGGGCAGCGGTGCGCCCGCCCGCCCCGGATGGTTCGGCACGGCCTCCGTGCGACTCACGGCGCGATTCTGCGTCCTGTTCATTCTCCTGATCGTCCTGTTCTCGTCGATCACCTCCACGCGTTTCGTCGGGGTCGTGCTTCACGATCACCTCACCCGGTTCATCGCGACACTCTCCGCCCGTGTCCTGGCGCTGTTCGGAACCGCGCTGGCCTCGGGACAGTTCCTGAGCCTGAACGGATTCGGCGCGTCCATCGAGGGGGCGTGCGACGGGGTCCAGCCGACCTACATCTACGTCGCGGCAGTCCTGGCATTCCCGAGTACCTGGCGCGCCAAGGCCTGGGGGATTCTGATCGGCATTCCCGCCATCTTCCTGATCAATTTCATCCGTGTGGCGACCATCATGCTCTGCGGAGCCTATTGGCCCAACTGGTTCGAGAGGGTGCATCTCTATGGCTGGCAGGCCCTCGTCATCGCGCTCACCATGGCCGTCTGGGTCTTCTGGGCGGAGCTCTTCGTTCGTCCAGGCCACCAGGCGCCTTCTTAGATTTCTCCTGAAATTCGGGGTGTTCTACGCCCTGAGTTACTTGATCTGGCTTCCCGTGCAGGGACTGTTCATCCGCCTGCTGTCCGCGGCCGCGGAACGAGTGCTCCTGCTCGTCGAGCATCCCCCCATTCTCACCGCGCTCACCGCCAGCGGCAGCAGCATCACGATTCACAGCTATGTCATGGGAGCGTCGCAACCGCTGACGCGCATGAACTGCGAGAGCTTCCACATCACCGTGGTGACCGCCCTGGCTCTGGCCCTTTCCGTACCCCTGAAGCGCTGGTCCACACGGGCGAAGGCGTGCGGTCTCGCCCTGACGGTGGTTTTCTTCGGGATCCTCGCCGTCTGCGTCGTGCAACTGGAGTGGGCGGCTGAGGTTTACGCCTCGACCCACCTCGGGATCACGCTCTACACGCCCCGGGAGAAGGAGTTTCTGGACTGGGCGATCCGGAAGACGAGCCTGGCGGCGGTCTACCTGGTGCCGGCGTTCCTCTTCCTGGTCTCCTACCTCTCCGTCTGGTCCACCCCTGCGCGCGTCGATGCCAAGGAGCCCGACAGGCGGAAAGGAATTGCCCCGACGCCGGGACGTTCATTCCGCACAGGTTGGCCGATCGTCACCGTCGCGGCCGCCGGGTGCGTCATCGCCGGATTGCTCCTGATTCCGACGCACGACGACCGGAACGGCCGGGTCGACCTGGAAGGACTGCAGAAGATCGTGACCCTCAACCCGTCGGCTCCCCGCGCCCATTTCTATCTGGCCCTCAACCTGGAGAAGGCGGGTCGGCTGGACGAGGCGCTCGTTTCCTACCAGCAGGCTCTACAACTCCAGCCGAATCTCGCAGGGGCGCATCTGGGTGCGGGCAACGTCTACTACAGGAGGGGGGCCTACGACCAGGCCGCACGTTCCTACGAGGAGGCCTTGAAGCGCGAACCTCAAAACGCGGCAGCCCGATACAACCTTGGCAACACGTTTCTGAAGAGGGGGCTGTTCGATCTCGCGGCGCAGTCGTATGAAGAGGCGGCCCAATCAGATCCGGATGACGCATCCGTCCAGAAGATGCTGGGGGAGACCCTCATGCACCTCAACCGACGCTGCGACGCCCTGGCCCACCTCGAGCGCAGCACCGTGCTGGATCGGCGGCTGTCGACGGACGCCACTCTGCTTGCGAACATTTCGATCCTGAAGTCCACCTGCAGACCGCAGTAGCCCGGTTATCACCACTTCATCTTCTCATCGATCCGGCCTGGAGGGATTGATCCCGAATCTCCTGACCTTGCGGCGCAGCGTCGATCGATCGATGCCGAGCGTCCGGGCCGCCTCGGTTTGACGTCCGCCGGCGTCGCGCAGGGCCTGGACGATCGTGCTGCGTTCCGCTTCCTTGAGCGCCTGGCCTGCGGCGATGGGAGAGCCCATCGGTCTGGCCAGGTCGTCCGGGATGACAGCCGGCGCGGGCCGCAGCGCGAGATCGCGCCCGGAGATGGGGCGGTCGACTGCAAGAGAGCGCGCGCGGCGCACGACGTTGCGGAGCTCGCGGACGTTTCCCGGCCAGGAGTAGTCCTGGAGGGCGACGAGCGCCTCCGGTGTGAAGGCGCCCTCGTGATCTCCGAGGAAGTGAGACGCTAGGAGCGGAACGTCCCCGCGACGCTCCCGCAACGGCGGGAGACTGATCTCCAGCCCGCGCAGACGGTAGTAGAGATCCTCACGCAGGGACCCCTGCCCCATCATCTTCTGCGGATCCCTGTTCGTGGCCGCGAGAAATCGCACCAGGACGGTGCGTGATTCGCTCGAGCCGACCGGCCGCACCTCCCCGTCGTCCAAGACCCGCAGGAGCTTCGCCTGGTGCGGCAGGCTCAGGCATTCCAGCTCATCCAGAAGGAGCGTCCCACCGTGCGACTTCTCCAGGAGCCCCACGTGGTCGCGGTCCGCTCCCGTGAAGGAGCCGCGGTGGTGGCCGAAGAACTGGCTTTCGAAGAGATCCGGCGGGGTGAGCGAGCAATTGTGAGCGACGAAGGGGCCTGTGGAAAGACTGGAAAGCCTGTGAACGGCCCGCGCCACCAGCTCCTTGCCGGTCCCTGTCGCCCCGGTGATCAGGACGTTGACATCGCTTCGCGCGGCCAGGAAGATGAGGTGTCGTACCTGCACGACCGCCCGGCTCATCCCGACGATCTCCGGGATGCCCGATTCGGCGTGGGACCTCGGGGCTGCTGCGGTACTCACCGCTTTCCTGGCGGAGGCCAGAAGCACCGCCGGCGCCACCGGCTTCACGAGATAGTTCGTGGCGCCGCGCTGGACCGATTCCACGACGCTGGCCACATCGTCGGCCGCTGTGACCAGAATGACCGGCACCTCCGGCCAGCGCTGCTTGAGCATCGTCAGGAGTTCCAGGCCGTCCATGTCGGGAAGTCCCAGATCCATGAAGATCAGATCTGGAACTCGTGATTCCATGGCGAGGAGGGCTTCCGTACCATTCGGGGCCGTGCGGACACCATCGAACTCTTCTTTCATCGCGAGCGCCATGAACTGCGCCGCGCAGGGGTCGTCCTCGACGATCAGGATGGAGCGATCTCTCATTGTGAGGGTTGGGTCTGGATGAGCGGCAGCTCGATGCGACACAGCGTCCCGCCGCCGTCCGCCGCCGACATTCTCATAAGCCCCCCCTGGGCCTCGAGGAGGCGGCGCGCCAGGAAGAGGCCGTAACCATGCCCCTGGGGTTTCGTCGTGTAGCCGAACTGGAAGATCCTCTCCCGGTCAAGCTCCGGGATCCCTGGACCGTGGTCGCGCACCAGGATTTCCAGATGCTTCTCCTGGGGCGTGGCCTCGACGACCACCTCCCCGTGCCCCTGCATCGCCTCGGCGGCATTGCGGACCACGATCGTGAGGACCTCGCGCAAGACGGGCGTGGGAGCACGCATGACGGGCGGCACCGGTGCCAGCGAGAGGGACCAGTGCACGCCCGGAAAGGAGGAGCCCACTTCCCGAACCACCTCCCGTACGATGCGACCCGTTTCCGCTCCGTCAGTCCTGGATCCCTGCTGGCGGGACGAACCCGGCGGCCCGAGGGTCACCCGGGCCAGATCCTCCAGGCTGTCGATGGCGCTTTGCAGACCGTCCAGGATCTCGCGATCGACCGCTGAACCGGAGAGCCTGGGCTCCATGAGCTGGGCGAAGCCACGCAAGCTGTGCGCCGCATTCTTGAACCCATGCGCCAGTCGCGCCACGTTCTCGCCCAGCTTGCCCACAGTGTGGGCTTCGTCCAGTTCTACTTCCAGCGCCGCCAACCGCGCCTGGAGCTCCGTGTGTCTCCGGGCCAGATCCTCCTCCTGCCGCCTCCACCGGCGAGCCACGTAACCCGTGGCCGCACCCATGACGAGGAGGAAGCCGGTGTGCAGCGTCATGGCGAGGACCGATCCCTTAAGCCCCAACAGTGCTTGCTGGAGCCAAAGCCCCGCCACCGCACCCCCGGCGATAAAGGCGATCCCTGACGGAGCCACAGTCATGGCCGCAAGGATCACCTCGAGCGACAGACCGGCGATGAAGGGAGACGCCACTCCCCCGGTCAGATACATCAAGGCGGTCCATCCCCCCACTCCGAAGAGGGCCGAGAGAAACCGGGCGACTGACGTGCTGCCGGTACGTCGGGAGAGGATGGCGGTTTGGAAATTCAGAAGCGCCGCGAAGCCAAACACCCAGAGGACCGAATTGCCGACGCGGAGATCCCCTCGCGCAAAGTAGGCCACCAGCGCAGCGGCGCAGAGAGCCAAGTGACGGATGAAGGGAACGCGGCCGAATGGTCCAGCGTCGCTGAACGGAGCGCTACTCATCAAATCCATCCCCTGACTAGAGTGGCGGTCCCGCTGCCCTGACGACAGCAGCAGACGATCGGTTGTTTTATGTGTCTCATGTACAGAAACAACTCGTTCTTGTCAAGGGGTTATTGAAGGGGAAGTAGGGAAGTTCATGATTTGACCGCTGTTCGTACCAAGTGACCTGTCCGCTTTCGCGGTGGGTGATGCACAGGGTGACGGAGGGTGTGACCTGTGGCTTGCAGTGCAGGCGGTGGTGCGCGCGATGAGTGGTAGACGCTCCTGGCTCCAGGCCTGAGTTCGCGACCGTTGCTGCGCTCGCCGGCTCGTTATGAGAACACGGTGCACGACAGGTCTTTTTGACAGGCGCCGATTTGTGCAGTCACGGCGAGTTGCCGCGGCTGTAGTAGAGCCTGTGTTGCGCCTATATTTGGAGGCTTGAATGCGGCTAGACTGCCACTACACTAACGAGATCGCCCGACTGGGACACCGGATGCAATCATCGTACAGCTGCGTGAAAAAATCACTGCGTACGATCTCGTTAATGTACCGGCATCCGCCTCAGTGTCATCACCGGAATCGCCCCGCGCCATGCGCCTGCTTCCAAATAACGCTGCACCTCAATGGGAGCCCGCAGGAATGGGTGGCGCTGAAGTTACAGCGAACCGGCCGCTTAACATGAACTCACACTACACGAGCACCGCAGCCGCTTGCGCTTCGGGCTTTCGTGCGTCGGCATCATTCGACTAGTGTGTAAGCACCAAGCTTCGCGCGCGCTACGAATCTAGCACACGTCAGCACAACTGCCTATCCCAAGAAAACACTATGGTTACATGACGAGCCGCTTTCTCTTGAGGAGCACGAAACTAACGCCGAACATTAAGAGCACAAGCACAACAACACCCCATTGAGAGAGAGTCGGTACTGCTGCATCCCCGATTGACGGCTGTACGTCCACGGTGAACTCGGTGAGCGTAGCGACGGTCGTCTTGCTTGCATCACCAAGCGCATAGAACGCCACAGGATTGCCGGTCTTGACATAAGTGGCGGTCGGAGGCCCGTTGTCAATGGGCGCCTCAAGCGCAATAGCGTCATCCGAAACCAGCGTCCTCGAGCCCAAGGCCCGACACACGATTTGAGCATGTACACTGTGCTGGTGCAGCGTTGGATATGAAGAGCTGGGAACGGTGCCCGTCGACGTGAACCGCGGATCCAACGATATGGTGACATCCCCGAGCCCGGAAACTGTACCGAACTCGGATGTACTCAACATAGTCGTCGCGAAGAGATTCGGATTGCCGGTCGCTGCGATCCGTGTGGTCGCTGTACCTGTTACGCTGAACGGAACGATTCCGAGGCTGGGAACCATCATCTTGCCCCTGCCCACCTTGGAGACAGTGCAATCCGTGGGAACAACTGGGTTCGAGCACATGGGTATCCGGAAGAGCAGGAATTCGCCCGGGGGGGGAGGCGCTACGAAGGGGTCCGGACGGTTATCAGGGTTGTACCACATCCATTTAGCCGAGGAAGAGATCGCCGTGGGGCCCGTGCTACAAACCAGCCCAAAATCCCCTGCAGCGCTGGTGTTGTCTTCTCCAACAGCCAGGACGCCAGTTTGGGAGGTGATTTGAGTAGTTCCGGTCCAACCCTTGCTATAGCTACTTCCACTCGTCCCCTTGTTGCACTCAACGACCGCTGCATCGACTTCCTGGAGTGTAGGATTGTTGACTGGTCCGCCAGCGCAGTTAGGGGTCTTGTCGGTGCCCGTGGCGCAGACTTGCCAGGCTGGATCCCCCGTCAGCAACGTCTTGTTTGTTGCGCTGTATAGAAACTGACCGATCCACCCCTGGGTGGTCGTGTTGTCTGCGTAGGTGGCGAAGAACATCCACTGATTTGAACACGATGCGGGGGCTGAGACAGTGTAACTTTCCGGGCCACCAGAACAATTAAAAATATCGCCTGCTAGACAATTCTCGACATTGCCGGTAAGGCTAAGCGGACCACTTGCGGGACCGAAGCCGAAGCTGTAGCCGTTGTCCGCCGTAACTTTTGCATCAACGGTCGCTGCCTGCGCCTGAGCGAAGGCTGCAAGAGCGATCGCGAGCCATGCTCCGGCGGCAACCCATCGAATCCTTCGTTGCTTACCGCACCGTGCGTCTATCATCCGAACGGCTTTTCTTGCTCTCATCCGCCAACCCTCCTGTGTCAATCTGGGGCTTCTTGTTCCGTGGACCTCGCGGGTCGATCTGGGTGATCAACGATTTTATCCGACGTCTAACATGCATGGGACATGCCAAATGTTGCCGAGTGACACATGAGCTTTGTATGCAGCAGCTTAGGCTGCATATCGACCTCTCAGAGTAGTCGACCACAGTGGTGCGAGAACTATCACCGTCGGAAGCAATAATCCTCGCAACGATCAGATCCTGCTGAGATTGCGGCGCGGGAGGGCAGATGGAGCAATTCGCCCCGGCGGTGGATTCCGCTTCACTAGATTGCCAGTGCAGAAGGAAGTATTCGGATCTTCCCAAGCTCATCCTCTTTCACGAGGGCGGGGATACTCCGGCAACGCCTCGCGGATAATCCGGAACCACCGTTCCAAAACCATCGGGGAACTGATGAGGCGCGGCGTCTGGCACTTGAGTCGCGAGGCGCATCGCCCTAAACGAATGCGTCCCAAGGTCCGGAGAGGAATCGACTGTGCTCGCGTCGCTGCCTTAGAACACGATTACCTGCTCCGAATCGTGGACGGCTATTTAGGCCATCCGCGCCGTCCTTCTCTTTTGAAGCAGGAGGAAAAGGCCTGACCCGCCCAGAGTGAGCACGAGCACGACGACGCCCAGCCAGTTCAGAGTCGGGACCCCGTTGACGCGGCACGATCCAGCGATGCCAAAATACCGCGGTGTAAGGTCCGTCGTCCGGAACGTGACTATGTTGAGATTGCGGTCGACGGTGCACGTTGGGACAGGCAGCCAGTGCCCCGAGAGCGTATCTCCCGATAAATAGTACGCTTGCAATGTGAGGTCACCGCCGGATGTTCCCAGGGGTCCGTAAAACTCGGGGTCGCCCAGGAGATCGTCAGTGTACGAGATGTTGATCGTTGCAGGTGCATCGAGAGACAGATCGGCCGAGCCGACATCGAGGGCGACCTGCACGGGACAGGTCCCGGAGGGGACATTGAACCGAGCCGGCACGCCCCATTCGAATAGCGGGGAGCAGTCGACACTCGTGTCGACACTAAACGCTCCCTGTGGAAACTGGACCACCATGTCGGATGCTGGCGGTCCACCCAGGCCCGATTCATAGAGCGGATAGGGGACGATGCAGTTGCCACCGCTCCTCGGTACCGTCGTGGATGTTTTCTCGATCGGGGTCTTCGTTCTGTCCACCGAGTCCTTCGCTTCCTGCTTGTCCGTAGCAGAAAGATCAGTACTGTGCTGTCCTGGCTTCCTGGGGTCCGTGAGGTTGCCGTCGAACTTGTTCGTGGGGTGGGAGAGTCTCAGCAGGTGACTCATCTCATGCTTCAAGACAGCTTCCGGATCGAAGGCGTCCCCGGCAGGATTCCAGGTTGTGTCCCCCTTCTTGTCATTGCGCTTCGGCGTCGGGTCGATGCACAAGAAAGCCTTCGTGATGCGCTTGCCCGCAGTCGGTGGACCCGTGTTTTTGCAATCGTCGGTCGAGGCGAACGCGCCACCGTCTTGGTTATGATCGCTTAGGCGAACCTCCATCTGGCAGTCGGCGCTGACCTTGCCTTCGTCCGCCGTCCCCTTGTTGGAGACTTCGAACGTCCAGCCAGTGGCAGCGTTGTTCCAGTTCGCGGCAGCGGCGTCGACTACTGATTTCCACGTTGTGGAACCCGGAAGGCCGTCGCCGGAAGACACGTTCTCGAAGCAATAGATGATCTTGACCTTGTCGGCTCCCGCGATCTTCTCCCAGTCCCACGAAGTCATGACAGTCGTGTGCGCCTGCGAAGGTTGCAGAAGACCCGAGGTCGCGAAGAGCGCAACCCGCAAGCATCTGTTGCTCCAGGTCGCTTTCAATAAAGGTGCGATCTTGACGAAATCATTCCAGGGAAGGTGTCGGTGCTTTTTCATGGTTCACTCCTCTCACTGTCCCCGACCTTACAGTTTGAGCGCGGAACGCTCAGGCCATCTTCTGCCTCACAGAACGGAAGAAAACTGTGGCAGCCGAAGTCACAAGCAGAAGCGCCAGCGCCATCAATCCCCACTGGCTGAGCGTGGGGACGGCGGGTGTGTGAACTTTCTTGACCGGGACGCAGATCAGTCTTGCCTGGCCCACCGCAACGTTCGATTCGAGCCCGAACTGCGTCGTCAAGTTCACGATGTGCGGAGGGTCATCTCCGGCGATCTGATAGCACTTGAGATGGGGATCGTTCAGGTCCCCCTGGCCGTTCTTAAGTGTTGGCGCGCACAGGAGCTGGGGTGGTCCAACCGCCACGCTCGGCTCGATGCCGAATTGAGTCTGCAGGTCCACCACGGCCGGCGGAGCAGCCCCTGCAATTGTGTAGCACGTGTAATGAGGAGCAGGTGGCGGCGGGCCAGGAGGCGCGGGGATTGGAGTGGGGAAAACCACTTCCTTCAAAGCGGGCACACAGAGCTTTTGAGGCGCGCCAACAAGGACGTTTTTCTCGAGACCAAATTCGCTTGTCAGGTCAACATGCACAGGTGGATTCGGAGCCGGACCTGCAATGTCATAGCATTTGAGATGCGGTGCGTTCAAGTCTCCTTCGTCCTTGCAACTTGGACAGACGCGCTTCGTCGCCGGCGGGCAGAGAAGCGTGGCCTGCCCGACGGGGACGTTGGGCGTGAACCCAAACTGGGTTTGCAGGTTCACCACGTCCGGTGGATCGGTTCCAACGATGTTGAAGCACTTGTAATGAGGCTTCATTTCGGCCGGCAGGACGCCGTGCTGGGCTTGCTGAGCCTCCTCTTCCGTAAGAACCTTTACAATGGGACCTCCCCCTCCTCCCGGCGGTGGAGAGCAGTTGACACCAGGAAAGAAGTTGCTGCTGAGGCCGGGAACCTGAATTAGCACATCCCCAACCGGATCGTCTAGGACACCGCCGGTATGGCACCAGGGAGGGATCGAAGTGCCAGCCTTCGGGACCGTGAAAGTGAACGTCGTCGGGGAAAGCAAGGGTCCAACGGTGCTACCGTCGGAAACTCGCCGGAAGGTGAGCGTGGGCTTGACAGGAAGCGAGGAGGTGAAGGTTCCGCAGGTATTGGATAGATGATTAATGGTCATGCTGCCGTTCGTCTGGTTTACGTCCCCTTCTGGGACCGAAGCGCTCATTTCCCACTGCTGGTCACCACCCGCGCATTGCACTACTAATGGTGAAACGCTGCGCAGCTCCAGCCGAACTATTTTGATGGGGATCGTGGCCAATGGCGGGGTGGCAGCCGCCAGCCGTTGGACAATAGTGTCCGTCGGCTCGAGTCGGCAGTGTCCCTGAAAGCAGTCGAACGGAACCCCCTTGAGGAAGATCCGGCCCACAAACCCAGCCGCGCAGAAGGGTGCGAACGTCCCAGCCGGCAGATTGAGGTCATCGTAAGTGGATCCACTATCGGTTTCGAAGAGATCGTAGCCGGGAGACACGGCCACTAGGTCGGCCTTGGCCCGCCCGAGACCAAGAACAGTCAGCGTTGCTGTGACGATGAGAATTGGGGCTTTGCGTCGCATCATCTGAACCCTCCGGACGGAATTTGCCACCGACCTATAGCACCCGAGCAGGCAGCCGCTGCCCGCGCCCTCTTCCTCTGACGCTCCGGCCGCAGTGGCCCACGAGAATGAGCCCGGTAGAGGGCAAAGCGCTATTTTCGGTGCTCGAAATCCGACTTTGACCCTTACCAGAGCAATCGCGATGCCAACTTCCGTACGCGCCTAAGTCCTATGAGGTTCACGGGGATCGAGGATTGGCGAATGACTCCTCGACCTGAATTTCTGGTGCAAAATGCTCCACGATCGGGTGTGGGATCTACTGGAACCTGGCTAACGCAATATTTTTGGGTCGCTTGTCGACTGGCGGAGGCCGTGCGGCACCTTGCTTCGAGATTTGGTGCAAGATCGAGCACAACTTGATGGCTGTGAAGCGGGAGAGCTTCCGACTGCTCGCGGGTAATAGGAGATTCCGACCTGCTCCCTGCCTACTGTCGCAATGCGTCCACGACGCGCGTGCGGGCGGCGCGCAGGGCGGGGAAGGCCGTAGCCACGACGGTGGCCGCCACGCTCGAAGCGCAGGAGAAGATGACATAGGCGGGGACGAGGTCGATTCCTCCGACGTACGGACGCGACGAGCCCGGAGGGGACGGATAGGTGATCCCGACGCGCGAGACGACGCGCGCCACGAGCGCCCCGACCAGGAGACCCGCCGCGGCACCCGCGAGGCCGAGGAACGTCCCTTCCAGGAGGAGGAGCCCCACGATACGACGCGGCCTGGCCCCCATGGCGCGCAGCGTGCCGAACTCCCTCGTCCTCTCGAAGATCGACATCGTCATGGTGTTGGCGATGCTCAAAATGACGATGACGGAGACGATCAGGGTGATGACGTGCAGCTCGCGGCGGAACAGCGCGACGACCTGATTGTGGAACAGGGCCAGGTCCTCCCAGGTGCGTACCTCAAGGTCGAGGCCGTTCTTGGGGAAGAGGTCCTCGAGGCGCTCGCGAACGGCGCGCGTCGCGGCGGTGTCGTCGAGCAGGACGACGATCGCCTCGATCCGCTGGCTCCAGACGAGCTTCTGAGCGGCCTCGAGGGGCACCTTCATCGTCCAGTCGTCGTATTCTTTCAACCCTCCGAGAAAGACCCCCCGCACGCGGACATCGATGGCGTTCAGGGCGCCGTCGGTGGTCTGGGAGAGCAGCGTCAGGTAGTCTCCCGGGCCGGCGTGGACCCTTTCGGCCAGCCCCTTCCCGAGGAGGACTCCGAAGGGCTCGCCGGAGGCGAGGCCCTCTCCGGCGACGATCGACAGTTGTCTGTGGAATTTCGCGTCGGCCTCCGGCTCGACCCCCTCCCCCAGAAATGAAACGGTCGTGTCGCGGTTCTGCGCCAGCCCGGAGAAGCTCAGCCTGCGTGTCACCGTCGTCACGTGAGGAACGCCGCTCAGGATCGACTGGACGCGGGGGTACTCGACCTCCGGGATCATAAATCGATTGGGGTCCGCCAGGTGTCCCTCGGCATAACCGCGCCTGAAGATCTGCAGGTGCCCGTGGCGGCCGTAGATCGCGTCCTCCCGGAGCCCGCGGAAGATGTTGAAGATGACACCGCCGTTGAGGATGAGGGCGGAGCAGCCGACGCTGATGGCGGCCAGGGTGAGGACCGTACGCCTGACGTTGCGGAATATGTTGCGGAAGGCGAGGCGGAAGCTCAGCAACCTCGGCCACCGTGCAGGAGGCCGTCGCGCAGCTCCACGACCCGCTTCGCCATTCCCTGCAGCCGGCTGTCGTGGGTCGAAAACACGAACGTGACGCCCTGTCGCTCGTTCAGCTCCCGCATCAATCCGACGATCTGCGCGGCGGTCTCACCGTCCAGGTTGGCCGTCGCCTCGTCGGCCAGGACGAGACTGGGACGGCCGACCAGGGCGCGTGCGATCGCCACCCGCTGGCGCTCACCTCCGGACATCTCGTCGGGCCTGCGCCTGGCGAGGGCGCTGATTCCGGTCCGCTCCAGCATCTCCGCCACACGCTTTCTTCGTTCCCTGAGCGGAGGAACCTTCGGACGCAGCAGGAGCGGGTACTCGACGTTTTCCGCCGCCGTCAGGACCGGTATGAGGTTGAATGTCTGGAAGACGAAGCCGATCTTCTCGGCGCGCAATGCGGACAGGGCGCCCTCGGGAAGGTCGTCGCACCGCTGGCCGTCCAGGGTGACGCGGCCGGATGTCGGCCGGTCGATGCAGCCGGCGAGGTTCAACAGGGTCGTCTTGCCGCTGCCGGAGGGGCCGACCACTGCCAGAAATTCCCCAGGGTCGACCCGAAGGCACACGCCCTTCAGGGCCCCGACGCGCTCGCGGCCGATCTGGTAATCCCTGCTGACCTCCTCCAGGTTCAGAACGCTCACGCGCGGGTTACCTCGCCCCGGCCCGCCGCCGCGGCCTCGAACCGGGCCTCACGCGGTGAGTCCTCCATCGATGACGAACACCTGGCCGCTGATGTAGCCGGATTTCGGGGACGCCAGGAAGGCGACGAGTCGCGCTACTTCCTCCGCACTGCCAAAGCGGCGACAGGGAATCTGTTCCAGGGCCTCCTGCCGGCTCCTCGCAGACAGCGTCTGCAGCATGTCACCTTGGATGTAGCCAGGAGCGACGGCGTTCACCGTGATCTGAAACCGCCCGAGCTCTCTCGCGAGGGAGCGGGTGAAGCCGATCAGCCCGGCCTTCGCCGCGGCATAGTTCGCCTGCCCGGGAAGGCCGCGGAGAGCGCTCACGGACGTGACGTTGATGATCCGGCCGTACTCCTGTTTCATCATGGACGCCGCGGCCGCGCGGCAGAAATTGAACGCCCCCTTCAGATTGGTGTCCACGACACTGTCCCAGTCCTCTTCGCTCATCGAGTAGAGGACACGATCTCGAAGAATCCCGGCGTTGTTGACGAGGACCCGGACCGCGCCAAGAGTATCGCGCGCGGCGGTTACCACCGCGGCCGCTTGCACGGCGTCCGCCGCGTCCGACCTGACAACGAGGGCGCGCCGGCCTATCGTCTCGATCTCCCGGCGCGCGGCGTCCGCGTGGGCTTCGTCGGACCGGAACGTCAGGGCGACGTCGCAGCCGCTGTGCGCCAGCTCCCGCGCGATGGCCCGGCCGATGCCGCGCGTGCCGCCCGTGACGATGGCGACCTCCCTATCAGAAGACACCGCCGTCTCCCTTCTGACGGCCCATCGTCAGCTCGCAGCGCGCCACCACCGCCCCATCCACCAGGGCTCGTCCCTTGAAGACGCCGGCGAACGACGTCATCTTGATCGCCTCGACCTCGAACCGGACCACGTCCCCCGGCTGGACCATCCCGAGAAAACGCGCGGATGCCGATCCGAAAAGGGGCACTTCCCCCTCGCGCAGCGGACCGTGCGTCAGCTCGAAGAGCAGAACGCAACACTGCGCCACACCTTCGAGGAGGGCGGCTCCGGGAAAGATCGGGCGCCCGGGAAAATGTCCGGGCATCACAGCATCCCCCGCGGTCACATTCTTGAGACCCACGAGGCTGCGCCCGGCCTCGTAGGAGAGGACGCGGTCGACCATGACGAACGGATAGCGTTGCGGCAGGATCGCCAGGATCCGTCGCGTGTCAAGCACGGTCGACACCGGGAGGAACCCCTTCTGGCAACGACAGCACCAGGGCTGCGCCGGCTCCCAGGGGATCGAAGGCGCAGACCATGACCGTGCGCGGCGCCGTCCCCCCATCCGCGGACCGGACGGCGCCTTCCTCCATCCCTCCAAGAAAGACCACAGTCCGGGGGAGGCGGCGGGCCTCGAGGAAACCGACTGCCGCGGCGGTCTCGATCGCCGACGATGCCCCGCGCCAGTCCCCCATCACCGGGGCCACCGTTGCGACCCGAATACCGCCGCGACCGAAGATCTCGCGCAGCGCCGATCCCCCGTCCCCCTCCAGTCGGGAGCCGCTCACTGCACCCGACCAAAGGCAATCCAATTCCTGCGGATCGCAGCCGGACGCGAGGAGGGCCCTCCGCATCGCGGAGACCCTTGCCGCGATCGTCTCCTTGGCCGAGAAACCCGGCGCGGCGAACGACTCACCGTGTCCCGCTACGACGGCCAGCGCGGCCGCACCGCGCGCGCGGGCGTCGGCGGCCCGCTCCAGGGCCAGGACGGCCGCCCCCTCTCCGGGGAAGACCGCATCCTCCTCGAACGGCGCCGTCCCCCGGAGTTCTCTCTCGCCGAGCCATGTCCAGTACGACAGCTCCTCGGCGCCGCCGGCGAAGACCAGATCGGCGTCCCCTCGGCGCAGGGCGTCCGCGGCGTACTCGATGGCCTGCAATCCGCCGGCCGTCCCGGACGAGACCGTCGAGTTGAGGGCCGAGTAGCCGAAGAGGATGGAGACGTGTCCGGCCGCGGCATTCAGGACCGTATTCGGGAAGATCATCGGATCGACGAAGCGGTGACCTTCGCGCCGGGCGCCGCGGTCGAACCGCACCATGCTTTCCAGGTTGCCGAAGGCGGTGGCCAGCACGACTCCCACCCGATCGCCGCGCGGGATAGGAGAATGGGTCGCCGCCTCCCGCTGCGCCAGAGCCGTGGCGGCCGCCGCGAGCTGCGCGGTCCGGCTGATCTCCGCGGTCCCACGGAAGGCGCCATAGTCCCGCAGGCTGAAGCCCTCGATCGCCGCGGCCCGGATTGGCTGTGGGGCGCCCTGGGGCGACGTGTCGCGCGCCAGGGGCGCTCCGCTGTCGAGCGCCTCCAGACAGGCCGCGTGACCTGCGCCGGCCGCCGAGACGATGCCGACGCCCGTCACGACGACTTCGCCCGCTGGCTCAGGGGCGGCCGAAGACGAGAGTGGCATTGTTTCCTCCGAAGGCATAGGAGTTGTTCAGGACGACCCGCGGGCGCAGCTCGCGCGGCCGCCCCGGCAGGTAGTCGAGGTCGCACTCGGGATCCGGCGTCTCCAGGTTCCAGGTCGGCGGGAGGACGCCGCGGTCGATGGCCAGGGCACAGGCAATCGCCTCCACGCTGCTGGACGCCCCCATCATGTGACCCGTGAGCGCCTTGATCGAGCTCACCGGCACGCTTCGGGCCCGAGACCCCATCACCGACTTGATGGCCAGCGTCTCGACACGGTCGTTGTTGATCGTACCGGTGCCGTGCGCGTTGATGTATTCGACCTCGTCGGACGCCACTCGAGAATTCTCCAGGGCCCTGGTCATGGCCTGGGCGGCCCCGCGCCCCTCGGGATGCGGCCCGGTGATGTGATACGCGTCGCAGCTCAGTCCGTAGCCCAGCACCCTCGCGTATATCCGCGCCCCGCGCCGCCGCGCGCGCTCCTCTTCCTCCAGAACCAGAATCCCCGCCCCCTCCCCGAGGAGGAGCCCCTTTCGATCGCGGTCGAACGGCCGGCACCTGTCGGGCGCCATGGCGTGCAGGCGGACGAACCCGACGAATGCGAGGCGGGAGAAGGCTTCCGCTCCCCCGACCATCGCCAGATCGACCCTGTCCGAACGGATCAGGTCCACGGCGCGGGCGATTGCGTAGTTCCCCGCGGCGCAGGCCGTCGGTATCGTCTGCACGGGACCGTGCACCCTGAAACGGGAGGCCAGGGCCGTCGCCGCGCTGTCACACCGATGGGCCACCACCTCGGCCCAGCCCTCTGGAGGAGGCGCGTCGAGAGCCCAGCGCTCCGCCAGCTCTTCCAGAAACTGCGGCTCCCCCAATGTCGTTCCCAGCACGACAGCGGTTCTCTCGGGAGGAAGGCTGTTCTCCAGTCCCGCGTCCGAGAGGCTCCGTTCTCCGGCCGCGATCGCCATCCGTGTCGCGCGGCCCTGGCGCGTCGCGCCGCGCCCGGCGCTGGAATCTGCGGCGAAGTCCAGCACCTCGCACCCGACCCGGTGCTTGAAGACCGAAGTGTCGAAGCTCCGGATCGGCCGGGCGCCGGACTTCCCCGAAAGGAGCGCCTGCCAGAACGTGTCGAGCGTCGACCCGATCGGCGTCACGAGACCCATCCCGGTGACGACGACCGCGCGCGTCATCTACTTCTCTCCCGCGTACTGCCGGACCTTGTCGAGGATGTCGTTGAGAGTGCGCACCTTCGGGATGTCTCCTTCGGGGATCTCGATCCCCAGCCTCTTTTCGATGAAAGCGACGAGCTCCATCGCCATCAGGGAATCGACACCCTGGTCGCGGAGAGGAACGTCCTCCTTCACGCTCGCCGCGGGAATTTCCGCCATCCTGGCGATCCGGGCGATGAGCTCGTCACGGATCTCGATCATTCATCCCTCCCTTCATCGGTGCGAAACATTACCGGAACCCCGCCGAAAAGCGATACGAGATCTCCATATCGAAGCGACCCTCCTCGCTGAACTGGCCGTAGAAGGAGTCCGGCGGACCTGCGAACAGATCGAAGCCGGCCTCCGCCTGCAGGCCGTTCGTGAAGCGGTAGCCTATCCGGGGGCGAATCATCGAATCGCCGTCCAGGCCGAAGTGCGCCTCGAGTCCCGCCGACCAGCGACCCCGTGCCTCCCAAAGCATACCTCGCAGGAGCAAGGCCGTGGGGCCGGCCGGCCCCTTGAGGCCGGCCGAAGACCCGATGACCTCCTGGTGCAGGATCTGGATGCCGAGCGTCGAACGCCTCGGCAGGGCCAGATCGACACCGGCGATCACGCCCAGGAGGTCCGCCCTGGCGACGCCGTCCTCCTCGGCAGGTCTCGTGGAGGGAAACCATCGGCCGAAGTCGTAAGCCAGCTCCCCACGGTAGATAGCCCGGCCGCGGCCCTTCGACACCGTCCCGCCCACCGTGGTCAGACGCACCGGCCCGGGTGTCATGTGGACGATCGATCCGCCCCCTGGAGCGCTGTCGATCCTCCGGAAGGAGACTGGGAGGTCGTCGAAGCCACGGAACGCCAGGGCCGAAACATCCCACCCCGACCTGAGGCAGGAGAAACGAATCCCCGACTCGATGTTGCGCCACGTGCGGGATGGCTTGCGCGTCGCATCGACGATCGTCTGGCCCGCGGGCCCCTCGGGACGGGGCGCGAAATCGGCTCCCTGCGGCGCGAAGACCGAGTACTTGAGGTCCGGTACCAGGACCGCCTGGATGGCCGCGTCCCCACGTGTCCACGTCCCTTCCAACATCCAGAGCGGGATGCGAATGTACTCGAAGTCCGGGAGGATGAACTCCCGCAGGTCCTTGGGAACGACGATGTCGGTCAGGAACCGACCGAACGCCTCGCCCCAGACCACCTGCTGCTTCCCGACGCGGATCGACAGCGCCTCCCGTGACCACTCCAGAAACGCCTCGCGCAGTGTCCCCTCCGACCCGAGCGCATGCTCGACCTCTTTCGGATATCGATCCGTGAGATCGTAGGCGGCATCGTAGAAACCCCGCACGGCAACGGTGACTGCGATCGGGCCCGCCCCGGCGGCCACCGTCCGCAGCTGGACAAGATTCCTCTCCTTGCTGAGCGCACGGGGAGGGTCGGTCCGAAGGGCCACCTCGCCGCGCAGCGTGCCATCCCACTCGATCGTCCATCCGCCCCCGTCCACACCGGAGGAATCCGGCGCGGCCCGCGCCGTCTTCATCATCGGGCCCCCCAGCACCAGCACCGCAGTGAAGCCGACCACCGGGCGGAACGGGAGCGCGTTCCAGTGTCGACACTTTTTCTCCTTCACCGCGGACGCGAGATGTAGGTGCGCGTGAACATCCGGTCCGGCAGATCCTTCTTCTCGAAGTTGCGAAACTCCATGATCGAGCGCCCGCCCCCCTCCGTCGCATCCTGAAGCGTCAGCCGCGTCGGCCGGGTCCCCCCCAGCACGTCCCGATAGTCGCCGTACACTCCGGTCTTCAGGAGCCGCCCCGAGACGGTGAAGAACTCCGCCCGCAGAGGGCGAAAAGTCTCACGCTCGACCCACAGGGCGACCTGGCGGTACGTGACGCTCGGACGGCGCGCGTTGAGCATGACGCGGTAGGTGTCGCGGCCGTCCAGGATGTCGGCGACCACGCCCGTCGCCTCGTAGTCCTCAAGGAAATTCAGGCGGGCGATGTCGCCATTGGCGACGTTGCCGGTGAGTCCCTGGTACGACGAGACGCGTGTCGCCCGGCCGATGCTGGGCAGATAAAGCCACGAGTCGTCCCCCGACATCAACAGTGCCATCCCCTTGTACTGCGCCGGCTCCAGGAACTCCACGAAGGATCGACTCCGCCCCTTGATGAAAACCCGGTAGAGGGACGTGTCCTCCCGCCCCGTGGCCGCCACCGTGGTGATTCGCACTTCCGCCGTATAGCTCAGAGCCGGGTTCCGGATGTCATCGGCCCGCTCGACGACCTCGTGCGCCTCAGGCAGGGTGCCTGGCGACGCCACGACCAGCGACGCGTCCGCCCACAGGATCACCAGGCCGAGGACGATCGTCCAGACATCGGGACGGTCGCCCCTTCTCAAGGACCCTTGCCCGCCGGCGCCGGAGTCTGCGACTCGTCCGCCGTCTCGACCGTCACCTTCCTGAACACCCCGACCGCGTTGAAGCCACCGAAGCCCGACGACATCTTCACGACCGTCCTCAGGGGAGCGCCTGACGTCTCCCGGACCGGACGAATGGCAAGCTTCGCATCGGGTCTCTCGCAGTTGAGCGTGGCGGGCACCACGTCGGCCTCCATGGCGAGGAGGAGGATGACGACCTCGGCAAGCGCGCTCGCGCCCAGCATGTGGCCGACGTACGGTTTGAGCGCCGTGACGAGCGGCTTCTCGAAACCCTTTCCAAAAATCGACGTGAGCGTCCGGGCTTCGTAGGCGTCCCACAGCGCGGTGGCCGTCCCGTGCGGATTGACCAGGTCGATCTCTTCAGCTTTTACACCCGTTCTCTCGAGTGCGTCCCTGAAGGCGCGCGCGCAGTAGTCGCCCGAGACGCATGGCATGGTCACCTTCCAGGCCTCCTGGTTGAAGCCTCCCCCCATGTACTCGGCGTAGATGCGGGCGCCGCGGTCACGCGCCGCCTCGAAGTCTTCGAGGACCACGGCCGCCGCGCCATCCCCCAGGACCAGACCGCTGCGGCGGTCGTCGAACGGCCGCATCACCCCGTCCCGGGCGTACAGTCCGTGACCGTCGAACCACAGGAATTTAGTGATCAGGAGCGGATGATCGGCGCCGGCGACGACCGCCGCTTCCGTCTGCCCGGAGCGGATCATGAGCGCCGCGGCCTCGATGGCGTACAGGCCGGAGGCGCAGGCGTTGTTGATGAACAGCGACGGCCCGTGAACCCCCAGCACGCGGGCCACCCTGTGCAGATAGAGGAAAGAATGCGTTCCGTACACGTAAGGCGAGTGATCGCGGTAGAGCTGGGTGAACAGCGTCTGCGGGTCGCGCCTGCCCGGCTGCCCACCGTCCGAGAGCCTGAGGGCCGTCTCCAGCACCTTGCCGACGTACCTGTCCATGCCGGGATTCTCGTGCGTCAGGACGAGGGCGACGCGATTCTGGTCGGGGTCGTGCCGCAGCCCGCTGTCCTGGATCGCCAGGTGCGATGCGGCGACGAGGTATTGGAGGTCGATGTCGTCCTCGGCGCCGTTCTGCATGAGCGTCCGGAGACGTCCGGAAGGCAGCCCGAGGGTCGTCAAGGAGAACTCGGGGACCGCCGCCACCGGGAAGCTGCCACACGCGACGCCGCCGAACTTCTGCTGCTTCAGAACGACGCCGCTCCGCCCCGCCAGGACGGATTCCCAGAGATCGTGCGAGCCGGTGCCGATCGCCGTGATCGGTCCGACCCCGGTGATGACGACCCGTCGTTCAGCGGCAGGCCATGAAGTCGTCATAGAATGTCACACGCTCGATCGTGCTCCTGTAGCAGGCCAGCGCCGTCGCCAGCAGTTGTCGCGCCTCGTCCCGCTGGGGCGGAGCGAGATTCTCGATCGATGTCTCCAGATAGGCGGCGTCGGACTGGTGGCGCACGAGCAGGGCGGCCTGTGCGCCTTGACGAAAGGCCTCCTTTTGCAGCCGCGGCAGCCGGTTTCCCGCCTCGAGGGCGCGGTCCAGACGGTCGGGTCGCACGAACGTGGACGCCAGTCCGATGCCCGTGATGCAAGCGATCTGGAGCGGATCGTCGTCCGGACCGCACGCCAGAAGCCCGCCCTCCTCGTCGCCGAGATATCGGAACCAGAGACCGCGGCCGTAGCCGTGGGCGCAGGGAGCCGCGTCCTCGTCGTCCAGCTCCCGGCAGGGCGCGGGGCCGGACTCATTCACTCCCCTATCCTGACTAAGCGCGGCGCGGGCGAACCCGAACCCGTTCCACACCAGACTCCGGTGCCGCCGGTCTCTGATCTCGTCCGCGATCCCGGTCGCCGCCTCGTGGCCGGCCCCATCCCGAAGACCGGCCCAGACTCCCAGACCGACGTAGTGCAGAAGCCGGTGGTCGGGGTCCATCGAATCAAGCGCCTCCTCCGCCGTCGCGATCCCGTGTCCCCATCGGAAGTAGCCTCTCGGCAGGTAGCCGGCCGCCGAACCCTCGAAGCAGAAGGGCTTGAAGAGCGGGCCCAGCGCCTCGCACCGGTGCCGCACCCACGGCCCATCGCCTTCCAGGACCATCGTGTTGAATCCGGTGAAAAACGCCTCCACGATGTGCCGCACCCTGTCCTCTTCCCCGGCCGAGCGCGCGCTCTTCCAGCCGGATGACCGCAACACCTCGCCCGGGTCGCGCGCCACGAGCCGCGGTCCCAGGGCCGGGTACGCGGCCCCGACCGTCAGGAGGGTGGCCGCGAGCGCCAGGCCCCATCGTCCCCGACCGCGCCGCACCTCAGGAACTCCAGAGAAACGAGAGGTCCGTGTCGATCGGCCTGGCCAGGCCGCGCTCCTCGTCCACGAGCTTTCTCAGGTCCGCATCGTCCAGGGTCAGCCGGTGCGCCAGGCGGGAGTCGCTCGGGAACACCTTCTGCGCCTCCTTCCAGACGCTCCGAGCCTCCGCGAGCTGGTCGTTCTTGACGTAGGCGTCGCCCAGCCCCAGATACGGCAGGAGATGGTGCGGCCTCAGCTTCTCCTTCGGGATCTCCGCCTGCAGCTTCAAACAGGATTTGAAGTCCTCGACCGCCTGGGGCGCGTGCCGCAGCACCTTCGGCCAGTGCAGGTGGTTCATCGCCCTCCCGTACATGGCCGCCCAGGAACCCGGCTCCATTGCCAAGACCTTGTTCAGCTCGCCGATGGATCGATTCGACAGGATTCCCTGCCCGACGATGCCGAGCGCCGGGAACGGCATCTTGTCGACATAGGCGAGCGCGAGGTTGAGGTGGAGCGCGCGGACGTCCGGGCGGGCCGCCACCTGCTTCTCGAAAAACGCGATGGAGCGATCGTACTCCTTCACCCGCACGCAGGTCTTGCGATACTCATTGCCGTACTTCACGCTGCCTGGGTCGAGAGCGATCGCCTTCTCGAGGTGGTCGAGCGCCTCCTGCTTGCGCTCCGGCAACGGCAGCGCGATCCCGAGGCCGAAGTGGGCTGCCGCATCGCCGGGCCGCTGCGCGGCCTCGGCCCGCAGCTTGTCCAGGTCGGGCGGGGGCCCTGCTCCGGAAGTCGGAGCACCGGCGGCCACACAGAGCGCGCCGCTCAGCACGATCCGAAAGAAGCCGCGCACGCCGTCACCTCCCGCCATACCGGTGCACCAGACGGACGACGCGGTCCGTTTTCTGGTTTCTGATCGATTCCGTCGTACCATCGGGCCATTGGACGCGGACTTCCTCGACGACTCCGCGGTTCCCCAGTCCGAAATGAAGGCGCGTGCTGCTCTGCGACGCGAAGCCGTTCCCGCCGTCCACCTCGCGGATTTGCGTCAGATCGCCGGAGCGGACGATGACGCGCGCCCCGATCGCCTCCGTGTTGCCGGCCGTCTCCCTCAGGTCGAAGGCGATCCAGTGTCGGCCGCGCTCTCCGCGATTGCGGTAGAGCGTCGGCCGGTCGCCCTGGTTGGCGACGAACAGGTCGAGCCGCCCGTCGTCGTCGAAATCGGCGACGGCGATGCCGCGGCCATCCTTGGTGTCCGTGATTCCTTCCTGGGCGGCCACCTCGACGAAGGCAGGCCCGTCGTTCCGGAACAGCCGCGACGGCTCGTAGCCGGAGAAGCTGCGCTCGCCCATCGTCGGCCAATTGCGCGTGTCGGTGATGTCGAGGTCGGGTGTCGTCGCCATGGTCGCCAGATCGTACCAGTAGTTGCCTTCGCCGGCGGAGACGAAGCCGTTCACCGTGAACAGGTCGAGGTCACCGTCGTTGTCGTAGTCGAGAAATTTCGCGCACCATCCCCAGCCCCCGTCGTACACCTCGGCCGGCGACGCCACGTCGGTGAAAGTCCCGTCTCCCAGGTTGTGCCAGAGCATGTTCCCTTCGCGGAGGTACTCGACCGTGGTGATGTTGGTGACGTAGATGTCCAGAAAACCGTCGTTGTTGTAGTCGCCGAATTCGACGTTCATTCCCTTCCTGTTGTCGGTCCCCTTGGCGGTCCGGGTGACATCGGTGAAGGTGCCGTCGCCGTTGTTCCGGAACAGCTTGTCGTCGCCGAAGTCGTTGGCGATGTAACAGTCCTGGTCGCCGTCGTTGTCGATGTCGCCGCACCCGACATCCAGCGTCCACCCCGTGTCGTCGAGCCCCACGCGGGGCGCCACGTTCGTGAATGTTCCGTCTCCATTGTTGTGGTAAAGGACGTTGGCTCCGCCATTGCGCGAGGTCTCGAAGCTGTCGTGCATGATCCGGGTCGTCGGTAGGTGCCACAGGTCCACCTCGCGAAAGTAGTTGCCGACTAGAATGTCGAGATTGCCGTCGAGATCGTAGTCCAGGAACACGGCGGCGTTGCCGTTGCCGCAGTCCCCGACCCCCGCTGCCTGCGTGATATCGGTGAATGTCCCGTCCCCGTTGTTCCTGAACAGAACGTTGCACCCCCACTTGACGACGTAGAGGTCGAGATCGCCGTCGTTGTCGACGTCGCCGAAGACCGCGTCCATGGACGTGCCGTGACTGTCGTTGACTCGTGCCACGCCGGCCTGCCGGGCGAGCTCCGTAAAGTGAAAGCCGCCGTCATTGCGATAAAGGTAGTTGGGGTATCCGGTCCGCGAGTCGGTCACGTACAAGTCGATGTCGCCGTCGCCGTCGTAGTCGGCGGCCGCCACCGCCGCGCCTACGGACGCGAGCCAGTTCATGATGTTGCCCACCTTGGGGTCGAGGTCCGGTTTGTGATGAACGTGCGTGATTCCGGCCTGCAGCGTGACATCCGAGAAGGCGGGGTCTTCTCCCGCTCCGTCGCCCTTCCCCTGCGCCGCCCCACTGCACGCCAGGGCCAGTGCCGCGCCCACCACACTCGCCATCGCGGCGGCGCGCGACCAGGCCTGGGCGGGAAACAGCCTCGAGGTTTCGCGCTCTGTGGCGTGTGTCCCTGATGGTGCCAGTCTTCCGGCGGCTGTCAATGGCTGAGTCCCACCGCCAGCCCGGATTGCTCAGGGGGACGGACCATCCCGGACAGGGCCTCCGGGACAAACAGAGAATCGGGGAGTCGGACCCTGCGGAAATTTCGGAACACCATCATCGACCGGTACCCCGCATCGCCGGCATCTTCCAGGACGAGCCGGGTGGGGCGTAGATCCCCCAATCCCTCGCGATACTCGTCGAACCGGCCTGTCTTCATCCGCCGCCCTGAGACGGCGTAGAACTCCGCCTTCAGGGGGTGGAAGCGTTTTCTGGAAACCCAGTAGAGGATGCGCGAGTAGGTCGTTGCGGGGCTCCTGGCGGCCAGATCCAGGAGGTAACAAGCTGTGCCGTCAAGATCCTCTTCGCGCAGGAGCGCCGCGGTGTACTGCCTGGACAGGTCGGTGCGGGCGATGTCTCCGCTCGCCACTTCCCCCGTCACGACGTTCCGGAGGAAAATGTGCAGTGCATCGCTCGCCCCCGGCAGGTACAGCCACGCATCCCGTTCGAGCATCAGCATCCGCCGTCCCGCGAAGGCTTCAGGTGCCGACTGGTAGGCCAGCGTCTGCTGCCGGCCATTGGTGTAGACAAGAAAGGACGACACGACGTCGGTTTGTCCGGGGTGGGAGGTGGTGATCGTCATGTCGAATCGGTACGCCCCGTCGGGATTCCTCACGGCCTCGGCCCGCTCCAGGATGTCCCCGGCCGAGTAAGCCGTGGCCGTTCCGATCCCGGCCGCCGCGGCCAGGAGCAGAACGCTGAACGGAAACACCTGTTCGCAGGCGGAGCGGGTCACCATGATCCTCTGTCGGGCATGACGACGACCTCACCCCGCGTTTAGGGCGCTTTCAACATTTTGACGTCGCATATACGCTCAAGTGGTTCTCTGTGCAAGAGAAATCCGTGTTTCAGGGCCATCAGCCGCTTAATCAGAAGGTAGCTCCCAGCGTGAGTCCCACTGAGGATTTGCAGGTGAAATAGCGAAGAATTAATGGTCATCCAAAAAATTGGGCCCCGGGGGGGCGCTTGATGCCCCACCCCAGCACACCAATATCCAGACGGCACACCGCGCGCCCGGAATTGTACGGGTTGCGCCGGAACGGTTTGCGCCGCTCACGGTGGTGTTCTTAGCGCCACCCGCAGAGGAGCGCACCATGTGTGAGGCACGGCAACCAAGTGACCGAACTCCAGCGCAGGGTCAACCACGGAACTGCTGACTTCTCCCTCCGCACCTTCCGCTCTTCACCAGGTCGCTAGGCGTGCACCATGCGACGCAGGACAAGAACTGCGAACCCGAGCAAGCCGAGAACAAGCACGATGATTCCCCACTGAGAAAACGTCGGAACCCCGACTGGCGTCGGATCGTAGACCTGTAATCTGATCTGGCCGCGATTCACATCGCCAACCGTGGACAGCTGGACGTAGTACCTTCCGGGCTGAGGAGCAGTGCACTGGACGCGAGCGTACCCTCCGTACGGAGGATTTGGCGGATTGTATCCGCCGGTGTAGTTGTTGTCATTGCATCCGTATTCATTGAGCGTGGAACAATTACCACTCGGAGAATAGTAGAGGGCGAGCCGTGTGTCCGCCGCGTACCCGCCCGATGCATAATTGTCGTAGGTTGCGACTGTGGTAACGCCGATAGAGCGACGCGGTCCGGGTCCGGCTGGTACGTCGTAGTAATACCAGACTGTCCCGCTTCCGTATTCAGGGAAGAACACATTGTGATCGGCGCAGCTGTATGGAGGGTCATAGTTGGCGGATGTGGCGTACGTGTTGTCCCTATAGGCCGGTGGAGGCTCGTAGTTGTTGGGGTAGTCGTACGGAATCTGGTAGGCGTTCGCGCATTCGTCGTTCGGAGGCGCCGCCGGGCACAAGCCCACAGTACACGCAACTGCCACACCCTTGAAGTTGCCGCCGACTGACAAACACGCGACATCGCTCGTGCTCGTGCAAGATCCGTCTGGATGACAACACGCTCCCGGCACCGACGGGCACTCGGCTGCCGCACACACCGTTTCTGGTCCTGAAAAGACGTCGCCCGCCGCAACGCAGCTGGCCTGGGAGACTTGCGTGCACGTGCCGGCCGAATGGCAGC
This sequence comes from Candidatus Dormiibacterota bacterium, assembly GCA_035635555.1. Lineage (NCBI taxonomy): Bacteria > Bacillati > Candidatus Dormiibacterota > Candidatus Dormiibacterota bacterium. The sequence goes on along the minus strand of DASQAT010000026.1, from coordinate 123,275 downwards.
AGGCTCCCGTCCCGGTCGCACTCTCCCGCACATCCAATGCATCGAGGTCATCCGTGGCGGCAAGACCCAGATCGGCGGCTCTCTTCTCGAGCCTTCCGCCCAACGATCCGCAGGTTGCGCCGCCCACTGTATGGCAGAACACATCCGCCGGGGAATCCCCCCCCAGCGCGGGACTGCCGGCCGCGAGGGAGTAATAGACTCTGTCGGTACCATTGAGCACATCGAGGGGCACCGTATCGACAATCACCAAAGCATCGAGATCGTCCGTCGCCCCGAGCCCCAGCATCGCGCCGGAAACCGCGATGACAAGATCCCCGTTGCCATTGAATTGCAGGATGTCGCTTGCAGCTACGGTCGCGCCGCCCAATGCCTTCAATCCAAACATCGTTCCGGAACGGAGAGTGAACCACTGTTTGGTGCGATCATAGACTCCCGGAGTCGCATTGTCATTGGTGGCCCTGATCCGCTTCTCTTGATCGACCTCGAGCGCGTCGAGGTTGTCGGAGACGGCAGCAACCAAGCCGAGGGCTGTTTCAGCACGAAAAAGCGTGTTCGTTCCGGTGCCCGCCGATTCGAAGACATCGCCCCCGCGCACCAATTGGGCGTTGACCGCCGTCCCAGGTAATCCCACCGACGCCGGGGTCACCGAGAAATACCACCCGTTGCCCTGAGGATTGAGAATGGTGAGGTCATCTCTGTCCCACGCGTTCAGTGTGTTCCACTGACGAATCCCATACTGGTAGAGGAGGTTCTTATTGTCGTTGTTGCCCACGTAGACGTCGGATGCAATGCGCGGGGACGCGCCATATTGATCCGCACCAATCGGAATTTTCCCCTGATACACAGTCGCTTGCCGACGTTCATTCAGCGAACTCCCCGCAGCGCCGACCGCCGCACTTCCCACACCAAAATAGATCGGCAGACCCGTGTTGCCGACGAGCTGATATTGCCCCACGGCCCATTCGGCATAAACGGTGTCAATCTCCTTGTGCCATTGAAAGAATGCGCCGTCCCGCGGGGCGTCCGCGATGGAATTCATATCCCCCCTCGAAAGGCTGGCGGCATTGACCTTGTCATGTAGGCCGACGCTTACGTGTCCGTTGCCGTGAAACAATGTGGGTAAGGCATCGAACGCCGCGCCGACGTCGCTTGCGGTATAGCCATGGAAAGTAGCGTTTCGCAGGCGAAGGTTTGCTGGTCGGATGGTCCATGATGACAGGGCTCCGGGGCCCCCATGGACGCTATCGATCGCGTGACCGGCAGGGCGAGTGTAAGTGTTGAGGCTCGTGTGGTCGAACTTCAGAATGCTTCCGGGTTGCGGCACGACAGGTATTGCTGCGGCAGTCGGGCCGAACGTGCCGAAACCGTAGAGTCTGGCATCATCCGCCTCTGCGATGAACTCTCGATGAAACTCGACGAAATCCTTTCCATACAAGCCTATCGGCATGAACATCATGTGCCAGGCGGGATGCATCGCCTGAATGTTCGCGGCCGCGATTCCCGGACACCAGTTCGCGTTCTTGATGTACTCCTCCTCCCATGTCGTCGCGAGGGCAAGGGAACCTACCGTCAACCAGCAAAGAGATACGACGACGCATGCTCCCCTGCGTGCCATGGGGGTCTCCTTGTGTCCGCACGGAACGCGGACCGTCTGTGGGGATTCCGAACGCTTGGACTTCGCGCACCAACTAAGTGCGCCAAGCACAACTCCGACCGGTGTCCCCGAGGTGCCGGTCTCGATTCTCGCTATCAGCCCTGAGCAATGATCTTTGAGAAACCAATCAAGCAACATACGTGCCGGCCTTGGCAGGCTTCCGCAACCTCCTGCGTATCAAGCTTTTCCATTTCAAGACAGGGAATCGGGTGGTGCTTCAGCACGACGGCCAGAGGCAGGATGCACCGTCCTCGATGGACAGGCGGGCACGTAACTTCTTGCAGTGACTTCCGCTAGGCGCCATCCAGGTCGGTCGGCGCATCTTGAACCATCTTGGCTTACGCTCCGTCTGCTCCGGATGGTCCGCGACCACGCCGATCATCACCCAAGCGAGGACGCAGACGATCGGACCTCTCCGCAGCTTTTGTCGCCTGGCGGTGGCAGGACGTAGAACCGGATCCATACCGGTGTCCTCACCGAAGGACACGAAATTGTCAGCGTCGATTACGTTGACAGGGCGCCACTTCACCGACAGCCCATGCTCCAAATGTGCGCAGGACTTGAAGTATTTGGAATCAGAGGGTTGCGAAGGAGGAACCGGGGAATAACACTATTGGTGGTGGCAGCCCGCTTGCAGGGACCCATCTGTCGGCAGCGTGCGGCTTGTTGATTCGCCGGCTGCCAAGGGGGGGCGATGACGACTCACCGCGGGGTCTTCCGCACGGTGGTCGGCTCGACCGGATGCCTGATCGGCCTTATCCTTTTAGTATGGCCGACCGGCATCCTTCAAGCGGACACGGTCGTCAGCCTCACCTGGGACGCCAACAGCGAACCGGACCTGGCGGGCTATCGGATTCACTACGGCACGTCTCCGGGCAGTTATACCCTTCCCACGATTACTGTTGTCGGCCAGAACAATGCCCGTACTATCACGAACCTCCAGGCGAACACGACCTACTACTTCGCCGTCACCGCGTACGACCTCGCGGGGAACGAGAGCCCGCTTTCGAACGAGGTTGCGGCCCAGCCGACGTCCACCACCCTTCCCACCATAGTCGGCGCGCTCGACCTCGGCACGCAGTCGATCTACATCCTCCAGTCCGGAAACCAGACCATCCAGGTGGTCGGCACCAATTTCCAGAGCGGTGCTGTCGTCGGCCTGGGAACGGACGTCAGCGTCGGCTCGATCTCGCTCTTGGACTCGAACCACCTGACCGCATCGATCATCGTAAGCGGCTCCGCGATCCTCGGGCCCCGGTCGCTGAGGGTCACCAATCCCGACGGCGCCACGGCCAGCAGGCCGAACACCCTGACCGTCGTGAAGACCGCGGATGTCAACCGCGACTGCAGGATCGACCTCTTCGACCTGAACGTCCTCGCCCGTGCCTGGAACACGATCAGCTCCGAGAGCGCTTACATCGCGGGGGCCGATCTGGACGGCGATGGTGACGTGGGAGGCCTCGATCTCGGCGTCTTCGTGAGTTACCTCGGTCAGCGGCTGGCGGTTTGCCCATGATTCCAAAACGACAGAATCGACGCCTGCCGGAGCGCGCCGCAGCTGTCGTCGCGCTGCTCCTGGTGCTCGGTCTGTCTTGCAAAGGCAAGGGGAGCGGCGGAAACGACGTGATCCCCTGCACCTCGATCTCCTACACCGGCTCGATCGGCACACCGGCGCCAGGGGATGTCTATCTCCTGTCGCTGGGGAGCTCCTGTGATTCCGTCGACATCAGCGTCCTGGTCACGAATCTTTCGGGGATCTTCACGGTCGGGTTCGAAGTCGACTACCCGTCCTCGGTGATCGGGTACCAGAGCTTCACAGCAGGCTCTCTTCTACAGCAGGGAAGCCCGCCGATTGCACCGCAGTTCTTCGTCACCAATCCCTCGCCGGGGGTGATCATCGTCAGCGGGACCCTCTTCAGGCCTGACACGAGTGTCTCCGCCACAGGCAACGCCATCTTCATTACCTTCCATTTCGTCAGGGTGGCCAGCGGCTCGGGCGCCGTCGACTTCAACACCGGGTCGGGCGGCTCGATCAACAACCAGGTCATCGACGAGAACGGGGCGGTCGTCGCCGCCTCCTTCGGCCCCGGACACGGTGGCGTCGTCCAGGTGCCTTGATGAACCGAATGGTCTACTGGTCCATCATGGCGGCGGCTGCGCTCATGGCGGGGGCGCTCGTCGTGGCCCCTGTCTGGGACTACTACCACTACGGGCGGCCACCGGCTTCGGGAATGCCGACCTCGCAGACCACACTCGCAGTGATGACCGGGGCGCCGGTGAGCCTCCCGACCCCCGCACCATCACCCCGCGGGACCGTCGAAGTCCCGATCCCAGTCTCGAGGACCGCTTCGGCGCCTCGCATGAGCGAGGGGCAGGCTGCCGTGCCTCAGGCCGCACCGGGCGCGTTGCGTCAGGCGAACGCCCCGCTCCCCGCGAGGGCAGCCGTCCTGAGTGGCCCGGCCGAGGGACGGCCGGCCATGGACACATCGCGTGCACGGATCGAAGCATCACCGACGAGGCCGGAGCCGGGCTCCGGCACGGGCGCTCCCGCCGCAGCTGCGCCGCGCGAGAACCCCCGGCCCGCAGTGAACCTGGTGGCGTCGCCGGGATGGATCGCGGGAAATTTCGCGCCACCTCCTCCGGCGATGCCTGCCCCGACCCCGCATCTCACGGACGCGAATCACGACCAACCGTCCGCGAGCACGGCGACCGCCACGGCATCGCAGGACGATCTGCCCCTGCGACTGACCCTGGCCGCCGACCGACAGTCCATTTCTCGAGGCGAGACGTTCTCGGTGCAGGTCGTCCTGACCGGTGCGCGTGAAATTACGAGCGTCCCCTTCCATCTCCAGTTCGATCCCGGGGTGCTCCAGTATGTCGCAGCCCGAACCGGACCGGCGCTGAACGGCCGCTCTCTCCAGCCGATCTTCCTGGCCTCGGTGAATCCCGGCAGACCGGGAGATCTCGCGGTAGGGTTGTCATTCGTCCGATCCTCCGGAACATTCAGCGGATCGGGCGCAATCCTCCTCATCGATTTCCAGGCCCTCGCGCCCGGGAGATCGGATCTCCTCTTCGATCGTGCCTCGGTCCGCGGCTCCGCGAGCGAAACACTCCCCGCGGAGATCGTCGGATCATCCGCCGAAGTCCGCTGACCTTCAGGGCAACAGCCGGTACACTCTATAGGTGCCGCGTTGATAGCCCTCGGCCAGACATGGCCAGGGGTCGGGATGGAGGAGGAGCGGGAAGTCACGCTCCTCTGGAGGGCCCACCACGAGGGCCGCGACTCTCAGCGACTGCAGGATGGAACAGGCCCGGGTCGCATCCGGGTTCGAGAAGGCCTCGCGCAGAGAGGCCATCCGGCGATCGAAGTCATGGGGATCCGCGTAGAACAGTCCGCTGGCCCAGGTGTCCGAGAGAACCGCCGGATGCCCGCTCAAGTAGACGAGCTCCGGGTTATTCCGCAGAGGAGACCCCTGCACCAGGCCACCCGACGCGATATGTGTCCGGATCCACCGACCGGCAGCCACCTCGTCGGCGGGGAGGGTCGGCTTGGCCACGGCGGCCCCGGCCGCGAACCAGCCAACCGAGAGTAGACCGAGTGCGAGAGCAGCCAGGGATGCAATCCGGGCGGTGCGACTCGCATCCGCGGCGATCCGGAAAGCCGGGAAGAGCCGATTCAGCGCGATGCCGCTGAAAACGGCCAGGCCGATCCACACGAACATGGACATCCGCATCGCCAGATCGTTGTTCTCGCCCGTGGAGGCCACGAAGCAGAGGAGAGACAGGCTTACGACACCCATCAGGAGGAAGGGGAGCAGGCCGTCTTTTCGATTTTCCTGACGCCAGGACAGGGTCAAGCCCGCCAGACCCAGGAGGAGGGCCGGCCCGAATTCCACAACGATCTGCAGCGGAAGAAGCGGAGTCGGGCGGACCCAGCGGAACTTGTCGATGTCGCCTCGTTGGCCGACGTAGAGATCCAGGACCGGCAGGCTGAGGATAATCGCGACGCCCGCGACCAGGACGCTGCGAAGGAGAGCATCGCGGGCCCGCAGCGCATCGATGCCCCGCAGCAGGACCAGGGTCGCCGCTCCACCCAGGGCCACGTACCCGTTGTAGCCGGCCATCGAGGCCAGGCAGACCCCGGCCGCCACGAGAGTCGCCGCGCCGCCTGCCGGCTTCCTGAGGTAGAGCAGGGCCATCAGGAAGACCACGAGGGCCGCGATCGCGTGGGGCACCCAGTAGAAGCTGGCGAAGAAGCTCGGCACCAGCATCCCCCTGTTGGAAACCCAGCCATCCACGTTCCAGTGCCGCAGGATGAATGTCACCGGGGACTGGATCCCGTCCTTCTCGAAGAGCGCCTTGACGGCCATCGGAGCCAGGTCGAACCCGCCGACCAGACTCACCAGCGGCAGCGCGAGGAGTGCGATACGTTCGTCACCGGTGATCTCCGAGACCGCCCGGTGGAACGTGACGAGGAAGACGGCCGCGAGCAGGAGCGTCAACAGGGAGATCAGCAGGTAGGAATGGGCGCCATCCCCGGCGAGAACCAGCATCGCTCCCAGGAGGATGTGCAGGAAGGTGTGGTAATAGAACGGGGAATCGCTCGCCAGGAACGGGTTGAGCGGTGGCAGCCCCCGGGCCGCGATCGACTCGGCGATCGCCAGATGGTTGTTCAGATCCCACCCCTTGACTCGCGTCTCCCCCCCTTCAGGTGTCGGGCCGATCGCAAGTGTCGGCGCCAGCAGGAGCAGTGTCACGATCACGATCGCGAAGACGGCGGGCGGAGTCCTCCTGCGGGAGGAGGCGACGGCGGGGCGGGGGCGGAGCGCGCCGAGCACGAGCAGCCCCGATGCGACCCCGGCCAGCACACCGAGCACGTGAAGCCGGTCGAAAGGGAAAATCTCGCCGGCCAGTCGGAGAGCGAGCGGAGTGATCGCAAGCGAGGCGGCGACACACTCGAGGAGGTCCGACAGCCGGTCGAGCCGGGCGGGGGTGCCGAGGCACAACAGGAGGGCGTAGCCGGGCAAAATCAACGCGAGGATGGCGCCGGACGCCGCGCCCGCCGTCCCACCCGGAAGCAGCGAGAGTACGAGGGCGGCCCCGAGAACGGCCAGCCCGCCCAGCCATGGCCCCCCCGCTCTCGTCACGGAACCCCTCCATCCCGGGGTGGCGCGGGAATGCCGGTCCGCGGCGCGAAGAGGTAGGCGGCCGCCCGGTAGGCCTCGAATCGCTCCCCGGCGAGGAATCGGGGATCGATCCCCTCCAGCTCCGGGCTCCGTTCGGCGCTCCAGCCGTGGGAGAAGACGAGCCACCACCGGGATCGCGGGGCGGTGACCATCAGCCGATTGGCTTCGGAGATGTAGTCCCGGATCACCGACTCCCCTCCTCCGACCACTCGGGCCGGGTCCCCGTGGTAGTAGAACCGGAACTGGGGAAGCGCGTCCTTGTTGACCAGAATCCGATCGTCGGGCCGGGCCACGTCCTCCAGCCAGCGGATCACCGGACGCATCTCCTGGCCTCCGGGCTCGGTGTGGTAGCGGTAGAGGAACACTCCGCATCCACCGGCGACCGCCAGCAGCAGGGCGGCAGCCGGGATGCCTCGGAAATGCCTGCGCAGCGACTCGATGCCGGCCGCGCCGAGAACGTAGAAGAGTGGCGCGGCAAACAGCATCTGCCGGGTCCCTCCGTAAGGGTAGAGCCGGAAGGCGGAGGCGGCTGCCGCCGACACCAGACTTCCCAGAAAGACGGCCAGCAGGTCCGCGCCGCGCCGCTGCCGGCGGAGGTGAACCATCCCGATGACGGCCAATGCGCCGAAGAGCAGGCCGGTTCCGGGATGGATGAAGGTGAAGAAGGCGAAGAGATCCAGGGTGCCCCGGACCAGGAAGCGGACGGCCGGCAGGAGCGACAGGGGAAGGAACTTGTCCTCGTAGAAAGAGGAAGGAGTCCCTTCGGTGAGCTGCACCGGCAGGGAGAGCAGATACCAGGGGATCGCCAGGAGGGTACCCGCAGCCAGGCCGATCAGGCCCCGCCACCACGCGCGCCCCCTGTCGCGACGGCCGCGCCAGGCCAGGACGAGCCCCATCATCAAGATGAGCCAGACGCTGCCATAGACGGAGAGAAGGGCCGCGAAGCTGAGGGTCCCGAGAGTGAGGGCGCTGCGCCATCCCCGCCGGTCGTTCTCGCCCGTCGCCTCCAGGAACGCGGCAACGAGCAGGGCGGCGAAGAACATCGCCTGGCTGTAGACCCGAAGAGACTGGGAATATCGGATCGGATAGGGAGCCAGAGCGATGAAGAAGGCGGCCGCCCTGGCGGTCCAAAATTTCCCAGTGGCCGCCGCGGCCAGGCGGTAGACGGCGGCGATCGCCAGGATCCCGAACAGGCAGGGCAGGAGACGCAGCCAGATCTCGCTTCGACCGGCGGCGGCGTGGAGGTGGAGCAGGCATGCGAAGCCCGGGGGGTCCAGAGTGATCGCGCGATTCGAGATCAACGCGTTACCCTGGGAAGCCCAGAACTGCTGGCACTCGTCGTAGGAAAGGCTGCGCCGGCCGAGGCCGACCAGGCGAACGGCCGCTCCAAGGAGAAGGATGGCCCAGAGCCACCGATCGTTCTTCACTTGAAGAGGGGCAGGGATGCGTCGGCGATGGCCTGAGCCGCCAGCTCGTGGCCGTGCGCATTCGGATGGGCGTCTTCCACCGACAGCCTGAGTTCGGAGGGAGGGTAGCGCATGAAGACCGGCAAGAGATCCACGACCTCGAATCCTTCTTTCCGCGCGGCCTCCATCACTTGAAGATGCAGGTCGGCGTAAGGATAGCCGGTCCACCCGTCCACCTGGAGGATCGGGAAGATGACGACCACGACCCGCGCACTGCGTTCCCGCGTGAGAGCGCCGATCTTCCCGAATGCGGTCACGACGCTGCGCCACTTCTCGCGGTCGGGGGCGTGCAGATAACGGATGTAGTCCCCTCCCCCGTACCGCCAGACGTCCAGCCAGTTCCATCCCAGATGGAGGAGCCGAAGGACATGGGAGCGTCTCCACCAGACGGGAGGATCGAAGTACTTGTGGAGCGACGGGCGGGGATCGATTTCAGGATCATTCAGGACATATCCTACGATGACCAGGCGAGGATCGAGAGCGAGGGCCCTGCGCTCCACGACCACGGCCTCATCCTGTGTGTTGTAACCGACCACCCCCAGGTTCAGCACCTCGAAGCGGCGCTGCCGGCCGGCCGGCGACCGGTTCAGGATTCCGGCCAGCACGCTGGGGTATGTCTGCTCTTCAGGAACCCCGAAGCCGAAGGTGAAGGAGTCCCCCACCACGGCCACTCGTACGAGCGACGGGTCGGCAGCGGACGGCTCCGCACCGCGCATGCCGAGACTGTTGGTTCGAACCGACATCCCCTCGAATGAACCGTTGCGTCCCGGAACCATCTCGTAGCTGAGCCCTGGGACCAGTGAAGGGCGGTAGAGCGACTCTCTCTGCTTGTCCGGCGGGATCGGAGTCGGGGGCTTGAGGTACTGGACCGGCCGGAACAGCCGTAATCCGACCTCACACAGCGACAGTGCGAGGAAAGAGGAAACGGCGATGAGAAGGAGGGGGGTACCGATTCTCTGGAGCAGGGGCGTTCTCCTAATGCAGGTAGCCGAGGCTACGGAGCTGCTGCAGCAGCTCCTCCGGGAGCGCCGGACCCGTTTCTTCTTCCCGTGCCTGCCCGCTCAAGACGTTCCTCGCCCGTCGCCAGAGCACGTCCACCATCTCGGCGACCGGCTTCGTCAGGTGAGCCGAGAGATCGTGCCGCTCCAGAGGATCGTCGGCAAGGTCGAAGACTTCGAGCGGACGGGCCGGGAACGGGACGATGTTGAAGCGACTCGGGTAGGGGGTCAGAACGACTTTGAGGTCTCCGTTCCGGATCATGAAGCGGTCCGGACCAAATTCGACCGCCTCGGCCAGGATCGAGCGAGGCGGCGGTTCCTCGCCCGTCTGCAGCGTCCTCGCGAGACTCCTCCCCTCGTGAGCCGGTTCGGGGGGGAGTCCGGTCAGCGCGAGAAGGGTGGGGGCCAGGTCGATCAGGCTCACCGGTGTCCGGATCCGGGACCCCGCGGGCACCCGGCCGGGCCAGCGCATCAGCAAGGGCACATGAATGAGCTCCTGGTAGAGCGAATGACCGTGATCCGGGCTGCGGTCGGGCTCCCTGTCCCAGAGTTCTTCCCCATGATCGGAGAGCACCACCAGGAGCGCGCGGTCGAGAATTCCCTCTCGTTCGAGCGTCAGGAGAAAGCCGCCCATCACCCGGTCGGCGTGCGCCACATCCCCGTCGTAGAGATCCGTGACGTAGCGGCGCTCGGCCTCGGACAGGATGAGATCGCCGCGGTGGATCGCATCGACCTCCTTGTAGGACACCACGGGGGGCAGGCGGCCGGCATCGGCGGGATTGGCGAAGTCGGCGTGCACGTAAGGGAAATGCGGCTCGTAGGTGTGGACGAAGAGGAAGAAGGGGGCGCCCCGGACCCGGCGGACCCAGGCCAGGGCGGCGGCCGCGATCGTCTCGGGGCCGCCTTCGATTAGCTCGTCGTGGTCCTCGTAGATTTCGAACCCTTGACCGAAACCGCACTGAGCGGAGACGTAGCCACCCCCGGTGAACGCCGCGGTCCGGTAGCCGGCCTCGCTCAGCCGCTCCGCGAGCAACGTCTGGCCGAGCGGGACCTCGCGGTTGTAGTCCCAGTGTCGACGCTGGTCGAACGGCAGGAGCGACGCGAACAGCGAAGCATGTGCGGGGAGGGTCCAGGGCGCGGCGGACATCGCCTGCTCGAAGACCATCCCCTCGGTGGCGAACCCGTCGAGAACAGGAGTCCGCGGGCGCGCGGAACGCAGAGCGCCAAGGCGGTCGGCGCGAAGCGTGTCGAGCGATACCAGGATGACGGAGGGACGTCCCGAGGCCCGGGCGGCGGACAGTCGCGGCAGCAGAATCCAGAGAACCAGCACGATCCCGGACGCCGCCGCCGCCAGCACGGGGATGACGAGCCGGAGTCCTTGCAGGACCGCGGGTGCGCGCCGAAATGCGCCGGAGTCCCCCGCGCGACTCAAGGCATCCCGGGAGCGACCGGCCAGGAGCAGAAGGGACGCGGCGGCGATCGACCCGAAGACGGTCCACGTCAGACCGTGACTGCTGAACCGGTGGAGGAGGAACACCGTCTCACGCAAGGGGAACGCCAGCGCGGCCAGTGCGAAGATCCACAGGAGGCCGAGGCAGACGATTCCGATCCTTAAGGGTCGCCGCCCCCGACGAACCAGCAGCCCCAACGACATGGCGAGCGCTGCGGATGCCAGGGCGCCCCAGGCGGCGCCGCGCGCCATCGGTCCCGCCAGACGGTGAGTCGCCAGCCAGAGCATCCGATGGCTCAGATCGGAGTTCAGCCACACCTCCCACCCGCCGAGGACGCTCCCGATGAAGAGCCCGATCGCGGCTCCCTCCCCCAGGACGACGACGAGACGCCGCGATGAAGACGCGGCCAGAGACGCCCTTAGCCATTGCTTCGCCCGGCCGAGGGAATTATGATCCATCAGTTGAGACCCGTCGCACGCGGATCGGAGTTCTCGCCCATGACAACACCAGGCGCTCTCGCGCCAGACTCCATGAAAAGACCGGATTGAACCGGTGCGTGGTTCCTTGGGCAAGGCATGGCAGTCTCTCCGACAGGACCTGCGAACGCACCTGCGGGAGACTTCCCCGCGCAGGCGCCTTCCGGCGCTGATCAAACGTCTGTTCAAGTATGCCACGGCCGCCGTTTTCTATTACGCCGGCCTGACCGGCCCGCTGCTGCGCCGAACGCTCGAGTCCGGACACGCCTGTCTGATCCTGGGATTCCACGGAACCACGGACGCGGACCCGGGGTATTTCTCCGCGGGTCACGCCATCTCCAATGTCCGCGATCTGCTCCGCTACCTGAGACGGCACCTCCGCCAGGTTGCGCTGGAGGAGATCGCCCTCCCGGTTTCGCGTGGCGAGTCGCCGCCGGCTGCCGCTTTCGCGGTGACGTTCGACGATGGACTCACGAACAACGTGACGTTCGCCATACCGATGCTCCAAGAGCTCAACTTTCCGGCCACCTTCTTCATGCCCAGCGCCCTGGTGGGCTCATCCCGGGATCTCTGGGTTGCGTCGCTCCGGGAGCTGGTGCGTCGCTGGCGGGGGGCGGCGATCCCGGAACTCCCCGGCCTCTGGCCCCGGTTGCCCACGGAGGACGAGGCGGGCCGCTATACCGCCTACTTCACGATCAAGGAAGCCCTCAAGACTCAGGAGGGCAGACGCCAGCAGATTCTCGACCGTCTGGCGGATGAGGCGGGTGGGCACATCCGCCCGCCCGAAGAGGAACGGGTGGTCGGGCCCGAGCAACTCCGCCGCATGATCCAGCACCCCTTCACCATCGGCGCCCATTCCAGAACCCACCCCATCCTTTCCGCGCTGGACCCCGAACGCGCGACTGCGGAAATCGACGGGTCCCGCAAGGATCTCGAGACCATGCTGGGCCGGCCCGTCCTGGATTTCGCTTACCCCAATGGTCGCTTCCCCGATCTCAGCGACGCCACGTGCAGGCTGGTCGCCGAGGCCGGCTACCGCTGCGCCGTAACCACGGAGCCGGGGATGGTGCGCCGCGGTGATGATCGCCTGGCTCTGCGTCGTTGTCTCCCGGGAAACGTGCCCGCCTTCCTGGCGTCGTTCGAGCTCCTCTCACGCGCCTGGGCCGACCGGAATCGTACAGGCGATCTCGCTCGACCTGTGGATCGACGGATCTCCTACCTGCGCGCCCGCGAGGCGAGGTCCACACCTTGATCCTCGAGAGGGTTCCCCCGGCGGAGTGGCCGGGGCGCCTCCTCCCCGAGTGGAGCCGTCTGCTGGACGAGGCATCGGAGCCCGAGGTGTTCTTGAGTCCCGAATGGATCATCGCCTGGACAAGGCACTACGGTGCCGGACGCGAGGCGCATCTTGTCACGGCGCGCGACGAAACAGGGGCCCTGGTCGGTCTGGCTCCGTTCTATCGTCGACGCCTGGGGCCCGGCGTGCTTTCGGGTCCCCGTGTCCTCGCCTTCCTCGGGGACGAGGGGGTTGGCTCGGAATACCTGGGGATCCTCGCGCGCAAAATCGCCGAGGAGCAGTTTCTCTCCGCGCTGGCGCAGGAGGTGAAAGGAGAGTGGGCCCTGGCCGACCTCCAGGGGCTCAAAGAGCGTCCTCCTTCCTCGGACCGGCTGATCGAGGTTCTCGGTGCCGGCGCGCCCGATCGGATTCACCGGGAGAGACATCCGTGCTCGTCCATCGCGCTCCCCGGTGACTATGAATCCTACCTGACCTCCCTGGCCGCCAAGTTCAGGACCACGGTCCGCTATCGGACCAACAAATTGGTGAAGAATTTCAAGGTGAGGATGCTGCGAACCACGCTGCCGGAAGAGCTGGACGGACACCTGGAGCGGTTCTTCGTGATGCACCAGGGAAGGTGGGAAGCGGAGGGGCACTCCGGCAACTTCTACAATCCGCGCAAGCGGGCGTTTTACAGGGAGGTCGCCCAGGGGTTTCTGCGTCGCGGCTGGCTGCGCTTCTACCATCTCGAGGTGGACGGAGTGATCCGGGCGGCGCAATTCGGCTTCGCGTTCCGCGGCGTTCTGCATTCTCTCCAGGAGGCCTTCGATCGCGATTTCAGTCCCCCGGGTGTGGGCGGGGTGGGAGTCGTGCTTCGCGGAATGGCCATCCGCGAGAGCATCGCCGAAGGCCTCGCGTCCTACGATTTTCTGGGCGGCGTGGAAGAATACAAGATCCGCTGGGGGACCACCCCGCACTACGTCCAGCGCGCGCGGATCGGGGCCCGGGGCCCGGCGGGGGGGTTCGCCTACCTGAGCACCGCGAGGCTCCGGGACGCCAGACTCTGGGTTCGGGGGCATCTCCCCGAACGACTCGTGGAAGCCCGGGATCGGTGGAGGATCCGACGACAGGCGCGCAAGGCTCGCGAGCTCGCCGCGGCGTCGGAGGATACCGCTCGATGAGGTTCCCTGCCCGTGGAATCGAGGAGTTCTTCCGCGACCGTTATGACCGGGAGGCGCTGTACGTCCCGTCGGGTCGTCTCGCGCTCTACCTCGCGTTCCGCGAGTGGCTGAGCCCCGGGGATCGCATCCTGATCTCTCCCGTCAACGACGACGTGGTCTTCTTCACGGTCCTGGCGGCCGGCCTCGTGCCGGTGCTGGGTCCCCTCGACCCCGCGACGGGCAACCTGGATCCCTCGGCGGTGGAGGACGTCACCTGGTCGAGCCTGAAGGCGGTGATGACCACGAATCTGTACGGAATCCCCGATCGGATGGACCTCCTGGACGAGAGATGCCGGCGCCACGGCATTCTGCTCATCGAGGACGCCTGTCAGGCGCTCGACACCCGCTTCGGGGACCGTCGCATCGGTCAGATTTCGCCCGTGGCCGCCTTCAGCTTCACGAAACACGTCGATGGAGTCGGGGGTGTTCTGTGCTTCACGGAGGGAGACAGGAAGGGTCCGCTGGCCCGCCGGGCGGAGTCCGAGATTCACCGGCGGAGCGCCGGCCGGAGGGCGCGGGACGGCGTCCGCCTGCTCGTCAGGGACGCGACCGATCGAACGGCCACCCGCCGCCCCCTGGCTGCCCTCGTCCGAAAGTTTCGTTCCCCTCGACAGGAGCGCGAGGGGCACCGGATGCCTTACGATCTCGCCCAGGTGCTCCGGGCCCGGGACGAAGGGGGTGGGCTGGATCGCTTCGACCGCTGGGTCCGCGTGGACAACCCCGGCTACAGGACCGAGCCGCTCTCACGGGAAATCACCAAGACGCTGTCCCGGCTGAAATCGTTCGAGGACAACAGGCGCCGGCGGCTTGAGGGCGCGCGCAAGCTTCTCTCGCTGGGACTCACCCCATCGTCCCTGCGGGTCGCACCGGACATCGCCCTGTTCCGCGTGCCTCTCTTCGTGCGGCAGAGGGAACAGGTGCTCGGCCATTTCGCCCGCCGAGGACTCCATCTGGACTATGTCTACGATCCTGCTCTCGACCTCTACGCCGCACCGGCGCTGGCGGAGCGCATCCCGTCGACCGATGCCGCGCTGGCGTGGAGCCGGGACGTCCTGCCCGTGGATCCGCTTCGGGCGGACCGGTTCCTGGCCATCCTGAAAGCGTCTCCCGGCATCCTCTCCCCGCCCGTGGAATCGCGCGCATCGTCGTGAGCGGCGATCCGATCCGCTTCCGGCGGGTGATCGTCCTCGCGGCGCTGCCGGCGCTGACGGCGGTGCTTCTCCTCTCGCTCAGGGCGTCGCAGCAGACGGCGGACAGCCTCGACTATGCCATCGCGGTGAAGACCGGCCGGGGAATCTACCACCCCCACCATCTTCTCTTTGTGCCGATGGTCCGAGTGGTCCGGGAAGGGATGGGCTCTCTCGGGGTGCCAGCCGATCCCGTGGTTGCCGGACAGATGCACAATGTCTTCTGGGCCATGATCGCCGTCCTCTCCATGTTCCTGCTGGCCGAGCACCTGACATCGTCCACCGCCGGGGGTCTCCTGGCGGCTCTTTTCCTCCTCCTGGCGCGAGGCTTCTGGCTGTACTCCACGCAGATGGAGGCCTATGTGCCGGCCACGGGAAGCCTGGCGCTGCTGACGTGGCTCCTCCTGCGCCGGGGCCGCCGTCCCACGACGCCGATGATCGGCGTGGTCCTGGCGCTCCTCGTGGCGGTCTGCATCCTCTACCACCAGTCCTGTGTTCTCATCAGCGTTCCGCTGGCGTACTGGCTCGCCGGAGGAGGAAAACTACGGGACGGAAAGAGGCTCTGGGTCCTGGGTCTCGCCGGTGTCCTGGTGATCGTCGCCTATCTCCTGGCCTTCCTTTATGCGGACGGCGAGGGGATCCTCCCGCAACTTTCCACAGCCGGTCCGGACTCGGCCCCGGCTCGCTTCGTGCGCTTCTGTCTTGCCTACGCGTTCCTGCCCAACCCCGGCTGGGGAACCGCGCGGAATGTCTCTGTTCTTGGTGTGGGCAGGATGATCCACAGCCAGATTCGGGATGTCGTTACCTTCCCCTGGTCCTTGCACCTCCTCGTCATTCCGGCATTCGCGATGGCGCTTGCGGGACTCGTCGTGTGGCACGCCGTCCGATCGTGGAGAAGCGTGGAGCTCGCCGCGGAGCGGCGCTTCCTCCTGATCTGGCTTCTGGTCTTCTATGCCTTCTTTCTCTGGTGGTTTCCGGGCGAGAAGGAGTTCTTCATCGTGACCCTCTTCCCCCTGATCCTTCTCGTCGCTCTTGCCGTCAAGGATCTCCTGCCGTACGCAGACGAGGGTGGCCGCCGCGGCCTCGCGGTCGTCCGGGCCGCCGGCTGCTCCACCCTGGTACTGCTCGGACTCGTCAACGGAGCCGGGACGATCCTGCCGTACCACCACGACCGCGGGCCGGCCTTCGCGGCGGCCTCGACGCTGGCGGCCAGACTACCACCCGGATGTCTGGTCGTAGGAGACATCTCGGTCCTCCAGAACCTGCGCTACTACTACGGAAGGGAGCGGGTCATGGAGACGGCGATGCCCCTGTTCTATTTCTACCGGGGCCTGGCTCTCCCCGACCGCTATCGACTGGACGCGGAGGAGTGCATCGCGGCGGACCTTTCCCAGGTCAGGCCTGACTATTCGCTGGGAGGCCTGGACGGGTACGGCGACCCGGGTGGGTGGTCGAACTTCGCGGCATGGCTGCTCGGTGTCTCTCCCGACCTGTCGTCCGAGATCTCCTCGTGCCGGAAGTTCGAGGGGCTGGGGGATGTCGAAGGCACCCCCTATCTGCGGCTCTCATCCATCCGGGAGCCGGTGCACGGCATCGAATCCGTCTTCGCCCGTCTGGACCGCGAGGTACGCAACAACTCCGAGGATGACGGACCCTTTCAAATCTGGCTGAAATCCTCTCCCTCACACTCCGGGCGCTGATCCGATCTGCGCCTCGCCCAGGATCAGTCCTGGCCGCCCCATCGGCCGTGGCGGCCCGATCCCCCTGCCGGGGCCCCGCTGACGCGCCGCTCGCGCAGCGGGTCGTCTTCAGGAGGCTGCGGCTCCCCCGCCCGCAGCAAGTCCTTGACGATGTAGATCGGCTTCTGCTGCGACTCGTAGTAGGTTCGGACCGCGATCTCCGCGAGAAGTCCGAGAAGGAAGCTCTGTCCGCCCAGCATGACGAACAGCGCCGAAAGCAGCAGGAGGGGCGACTGGATGAAGCTGACGCCCGTGGCGTACTTGAGGTAGCTCAGGATCCCGATCGTCGCGACGCCCAACGCGCCGAAGATGCAGCCCAGCGCCCCGAAGGCGTGCAGAGGCTTGGTGCCGTGCACTCCGAGGAAGCGCACGGTCACCAGATCCAGCAGGACCCGGTACACCCGCCAGAGACCGTACTTGGACTCCCCTCGGGTGCGCGGGCGATGCCCCACGGGCAGCTCGCCGATCCTGGCTCCTACCCAATGGGCCTGGGCCGGGAGAAACCGGTGCATCTCGCCGTAGAGGGTCATCTGATCGAGCACCTCGCGACGATAGGCCTTGAGCGTGCAGCCGTAGTCGTGCAGGGCTACTCCGGTGACAGCGCTGATCAGCCAGTTCCCCGCGCGGGAGGGAAGCCGCCTGGTGAAGAGCGGATCGCGCCTTATCCTCCGCCACCCGCTGACCACATCCTGGCCTCGGCTCAACTCCTCGAGAAGCCGGGGGATGTCGGCCGGGTCGTTCTGAAGATCGCCATCCATCGTTACGATCACGCTGCCGCGGGCCTGGTCGAATCCCGCGGCGAGAGCCGCCGTCTGTCCGAAATTGCGCCGCAGACGGACGACCGATACCCTGTCCGGGTGGGCGGCCTGAGTCGCCCGGAGCCGCTCGTACGTCCCGTCGGTACTTCCGTCGTCGACGTAGATGACCTCCCAGACACCTCCCGCGCCGGCGAACGCCGACATCGCGGAGTCAATCTCCGCGTGCAGCGGGTCGACGTTCTCCTTCTCGTTGTACAGGGGTACCACGATCGACAGCGTCGGTGGCCGGGTCATGGTGTCCGGATACCTGCGGCTTCCGCTTTCGGGATGGCTGGCATCAGGCCGTACCCCCTCCAGCTATTCCGGTTGTGCCACGAAATGACGGTGTCCCGCGCGCCCACGCTACGGTACCACTGCTCGACCACATCGCGCCTCAGATAGTGCGCGACCGGGGCGGTCAGATGATCGTGGACGATGGCGTGGATTTCCCGGAAGGGGAACACGCTGATGTACCCCAGGTACGGGTAGTAGAAGAGGAAGCGTCGCGTCCAGGCGAAGCGGGGGCTCCGAGCCGGCCGGTAGGCGGCGGCGAGGAGGATCCAGAGTGGCAGGGCCACGACGAACGAGAGGGCATGCAGGAGACGGGGCGGCAGCCTGGACGTCAGCCCGATCCTGAACGGCGAGACGATGTTCGTGATCCAGGCGTTGTTCTCGGCGCCGTAGACCCAGATGGAGACGGCGCCCCCCGGTCGCACCGCCCCGCTGAGAGCGCGAAAACCCGCGGAAGGATTCGAAAGGTGGTGCAGCACGCCCACCGAGAACGCGTAATCACACGACGCGGGTCGGAGCGGCAGGCTGAGCAGGTCGGCCTGGACGATATGGGCGGTCGGCTCGTCGCGTGTGTTGTCGAAGGCCGTATCGACCGCGTCGGACAGATCGACCCCGATGATCGCGGCCGCCCCGTAACGCGATGCGAGACGCGTGTGTCTGCCTTTCCCGCATCCCCCTTCCAGGACGACCTGGCCGCGGAACGTGTTCCGGCCGGCCGGCGCGATCCAGTCCAGGAACTGCTGCTCGTGATGATCGTCCACCCGCGAGAAGGTCCGCCATTCCCAGCCGAAAGCCGCGGCCGTGCGCGCCGCCTCATCCGTCGGTGCGGACTCCGCGAAACGAGGCACGCCGCGCCGCACGGGATAGGTCGCGCGGCAGTCGCGGCAACGCAGAACCCCCTCCATCACCTCGGCCCCCTGGGATGACGACGCCGCAAGATCGAAGCGCCCGTGACAGGAGGGACAGGCCAGGTGCTCAAGCAGTGACGGCTTCACGCGAGCGCATCCTTCCCCAGCTCTCCAGCCAGAGCTGCATCATCAAGAGGGTCCAGATCGGCTTGCGATTGTCGCGTCGCCCCTCGATGTGATCCTGAATCAAACCCGTGACCACGGCGGGCTCCAGGAGCCCCTGCTGTTTCAACCGTGCGGGGGACAGGAGATCCAGCATCATGTCGCGGAGCGGCCCGCGCAACCACTCGGCGACCGGGATCCCGAACCCTTTCTTAGGGCGGCCGACGATCCCCGGCGGGAGCCAGGGCTTCATGGCGCGCTTGAACACGTGCTTCGTCGTCATCCCCCGCAGTTTCCAGGACGTGGGCAGGCGGGCGATCAGCTCGACGAAGCGGTAATCCAGCATCGGCGCACGCACCTCGAGCGAGCAGGCCATGCTGGCCCGATCGACCTTCACCAGGATGCCGTCCTGGAGGTACATCTTCAGATCGACGTACAGGAGCTTCCCGAGAACGTCGGACGCCGGGGCGCAATCCATGTGCCGTCTGGCTTCGTCGAAGAGATCGGTCGTCGCGAGCGGCTCCCTCAGCTCCCGGCTGAGGATCGACAGCGCCTCGGGGCCCGAGAACGACCCGAGCCAGATCTGGTTCCGGATCTCCGGCGGATGCCCCGCGCCGCTGACGAACTTCCTGGCCTTGAAATCAAAGCTGATGTTGGAGCGCGACACGGGCAGCCGACGCACCAGCGGCTCGATGACCGTCCTGCGGACCGCCGCCGGAAATCCCTCGTAGACGCGGGCCAGCCGGTGGGCCTGATAGGTGGGATACCCCGCCAGCAGCTCGTCGCCTCCCTCTCCCCCGAGCGCGACTTTCACGCTCTCCCGCGCGAATCGCGACAGGAGGTAGGTGGGCAGGATGGACGCGTCCCCCAGCGGCTCGTCGAGAGTGGACGCCAGTGAGGGCAGGACGTCGAGGAGCGCTGTGGGCGTGAGAATCCGCTCTTCGTGCTGGGTGGCGAAATATCGCGCCACTTTGCGGAAATGGACCGACTCGTCGAACGAAGGCTCCTTGAAGGAGACCGAGAGGCTGCGAACGCTGCCCGGAGCGGCGCGCGACATGCAGGCCACGATCGAGGTCGAGTCGATTCCTCCGGACAAGAAGACCCCGAGAGGAACGTCGGATATCAGGCGGCACCTGACCGCATCCAGCAGGGTCTGCCGTATCTCGTCCTCGACCTCCGCCGCGGGCGGAGCCGCTTCCGTCCGGCCCTCAGGCCACCGCTGACCCGGAAGGTCCCAGTAGCGGCGCTCGGTGAACCGGCCTCCCTCGAGGACTCCCAGGTGACCGGGGCGCAGCTTCAGAATGCCCTGGTAAATCGTCCTGGGGCAGGGAACGTACTCATGCACGAGGTAGCGCGCGAGAGAACTGTGGTCGATCTCCCCGCGGACCGCGGGATGGCGAAGGAGCGCCTTGATCTCCGAGCCGAAGACGAACGCCTCGGGAGTCAGCGCATAGTGCAACGGCTTCTTCCCCAGCCGGTCCCGGGCCAGGACCAGGCGCTGCCTCCGACTGTCCCAGAGCGCCAAGGCCGCCATCGCATTGATGGCCGTGACGAAATCGTCTCCCCGTTCCTCGTAGAGGTGCACCAGCACCTCCGTGTCGGAGCGGGTCTTGAACCGGTGCCCCCGGCCGATCAAGTCCTCCGTCAGGCCCGGATAGTTGTAGACCTCGCCGTTGAAGACGATCCAGATGGTGCCATCTTCGTTCGAGATCGGCTGCTGGCCTGTCTCCAGATCGATGATCGCCAGGCGCCGCATGCCCAGCGCGACGCCTCCCTGCACGAAGAGTCCTTCGTCATCGGGTCCGCGATGGGCGATGGCATCGGTCATCGAGCGCAGTATTCCAGTCTCGGCGGGTCGGGAAGGATCGATGTTGATGTATCCGGCGATGCCGCACATAGGGCGAGAGGGGCCGTCCAATCCCGAGGAGGAGCGATCGTCCAGGGCGAATGCTAGCATAGCCCGACGGGAGCGCCGGGATCCTTGTTCCGTCCAAGCCGTGCCCTCTGGCACACGGGAGCCCTTTCGGTGTATCTTTGCCCATCCAGGCGCTCGCGGCAGAGGCTGAGCACCGAAGAATTCCGGAAATCCGTACTCTTGACGGGGCGGGACCGTGGTGGGCGGCGAGAGATTGTCCCGAGGCGGTTTTCCCCCTGCAGGTACGAACCGGTCGCCCTGGGAGGAGCGCAGGAAGGGGGAGGTGCTGCTTGTGGCACCGCTGCCCGGTCCTCCGCTCCTTGGCGGGATTGAGACCGGAGTGAAGCTCCTGCTCGATACGGAGCTCTCCTGCAGGGTCTCCATGCGCCTCTTCAACACGGCGCGGAACGGGAATCCTACCCGCGGGCTTCCTCGAAAACTCGCCTTCCAAGTGTCCGCCTGCGCCCGCTTCATCGCGGCGCTGCTGCGAGTGAGGCCCCGGATCGTGCACGTGAAGGCGGCGACGGGGATCAATTTCTTTCAGCACGGGCTGTACGCCGCTCTGGCCCGGCTCTTCGGAAGAAAGGTGCTCCTCCAGCTCCACGCCGGCGACTTCCCCGCCTTCGTCGAGAAGGCCGGGCCGCTCCGCCGTCGGATCATCCGATTTGTCCTACGCCTTCCCCACGGCCTGCTGGCACTCTCCCCTCGCTGGGCGGAATACTTCCACAGGCTTTCCGATGGCCGCCCCGTGGCCGTGATTCCCAACGCCACGCTGACCGAGGGCTTCTTCGAAGGGACGCCGGATCGCGTCCGTTTCGGAATCCCCGCGGATCGGCTGGTCCTTCTGTTTATCGCAACCCGGGACCCCCGGCTGGATGCCGACAAGGGGCTTCCGGACCTGTTGGAAGCCGTCAAACGGGTCCGATCGCGACATCCGAACCTGATGCTCGTCCTGGCTGGAAGGACGGCACGACTGGAAGAGATCTCAGCGATGCTCGGCCCGGAGGGAGACGCTTGGAAGAGCGTCCGGCCGGTGGCGGGAGAGGAGAAGTCCAGCCTCTATCGCTCGGCCGACTTGTTCGTCCTTCCTTCACAGTTTGAAAACATGCCCAACACCGTCATCGAGGCAATGGCGGCGGGCCTCCCGGTCGTGGCCACCCCTGTGGGCGCCGTTCCGGAGATGCTGGACGACGGCGAGGAGGGGTTTCTCGTCCCGGCAGGCGCGGTGGATGTCCTGGCCGATCGGATCGATCGGTTGGCTCGGGACACGAGCCTGCGGCGACGCATGGGCAGCCGCGCGGGGTTGAGGGCGGCGCGGGAATTTCACATTCACCTCCTGGAGAGGCGGTTGGCGGCCGAGTACGCCCGACTTGCGCCAGGAATGCTGCCGGCCCTCCTGCCGGTGCTTCCCCGTTCGAGCGAGTCGTGAATCGACCCGGGGTTTCCTCTGCGGAATACTACGACGCGCTCTGGGCGAGGAGCCGCCGCGCCGATCAGCACCATAAGTGCCGGATCCGGGCCATCCGGAAGATGATGACTCTGACACCGCAGCCCTCCGGGCGGCCCCGGAGAATCCTGGAGCCCGGCTGCGGGAGCGGGCTGATTTCCGTGGTGCTGACCAAGTACGGCGAGGTCGTGGGATTGGACCAATCGAAGGTCGGAATTTCGACGGCCCGCGCCGCGGTGAAGGGACAGTTCCACCTGGGAGTCCTCCCCGACATCGCCATCGTCGATGAGGGCTTCGACGTGTGCGTCCTGTCCCAGGTCCTCGAGCACTTCCCCGACCACGATCAGCTTCGCCTCCTGCGAAATGTCTTCGACAAAGTCAATCCGGGCGGCCACCTCATCGTCACCACGCCGAATCGATCGGTGTCGGAGAGGATGCGGTTCAGACCCGGCGAGCTTCAGCCGATCGAAAACTGGCTCGTCCCGGCAGAGCTGCAGACGCGGCTGAAGACCACGGGCTGGATGCCCGTCCGAACGATCTATGCCTTCAGCTTCTTCCCCGTCTTCATGAGTCACAACTGGCCCCGGCCCCTGCGTTTTTTCATCTACGACATCTTGAGGCTGCGCAATCCCCTCGAGGGCCTGCTCGAGACGCGTCCACTCGGAGATTGCACGGTGGTCCTCGCGGAGCGACGCGCCGCTCACGAGGCATCCTGACGAAATGGCTTTGAGCCCGAACGCAGAATCCCCCTTTGCCGGGAGCTTCGCGATGAGAAGGAGCGCTCTGCGCCTGTATGTGTTCGCGCTCGGCCTGGGTGTCCGGATGATCCTGCGGGGCATGTTTGTCGAAGGAATCAGGCTGCTGATTTCTCCGGTGGGATACTGGCGGTTCCTCCCGAACGCCTTCACCTATCAGGAATTCCTTCGCTTCGACAATCCCCGGACCCTGGACGTCAGCAGCCCGAAACTCCCCAGCGTGTTCTTCGCGACCTTGACATCCCGGGAAGTGCGCGCGACGGATCTCGACGACGACAAGATCTTCTCCAGATGGAAGCCGGCCGCGGATGCTCTCGGTCTGTCAAACTACTTCGTCGAATACCAGGACGCCCGTCACTTGACGTACCCCGACGAGACATTCGACTTCATCTACTCCATCAGTGTCATCGAGCATATTCCGGACGACGGCGATGCCGTTTCGCTGCGGGAGTTCCGGCGGGTCCTCAAGCCCGGAGGCACGCTTGTCGTTCAGATCCCCTACCGACGGAAGCGGGACGACATCTGGCTCTCGGTCGACAGCAAGGGGATGCCGCTGCCGGCGCCGCGGTTTTACGAACGGCACTACGACATGGAGAGGCTGAACGAGCGCCTGGCGACGGAGGGGCTGAGGCTGACCCAGAGAGTCATCATGGGGGAATGGCTCAATCTCGATCCCATGCTGAGCGCCACGAGTCGCCTGC
The DNA here is from genome assembly GCA_035635555.1 of Candidatus Dormiibacterota bacterium. Taxonomy (NCBI): domain Bacteria; kingdom Bacillati; phylum Candidatus Dormiibacterota; species Candidatus Dormiibacterota bacterium. The sequence goes on along the minus strand of DASQAT010000026.1, from coordinate 99,709 downwards.
CGCGCTACCTTCGCATCGCCATCAGACCTCTCGAGCCACTGCTCGCTCTGGTCAATTTCTGGGCGCGTACGGACGATGCTTCGGGTTACCCGCTCGGGGCACTCCTCGTCTATCGGAGGGTCTGACTCAGCTGCCGGTCCGCAGGTTCGACGGAGCGGCAGGCGGAGTCTTGTCGATCAGGGTCTGGGAGCCGCTGACGATGGCGTTCCCGAGGTTTCCGGACGCATCGACAAGACTGTTGAGAGGCAGCGAGAATGTGCCCGGACCGTCGGGGATGGTTGTATCGACCCTCAAGGTGCCGGTGAACGTGGTCCCCGGCACGGCGCCACTGAGGACGATCGTCCGGGTGCTGCTGTCGCTGGCGGTGAACACCAACGGCCCCGGCAACTGCACGACCGACGCCGATGTGGTCAGCACCAGCCCCACGTTCCCTGCTGCGGTGGGAGACGGATCGCTGAGAACCAGGGTCGCCGAGGGGCCGACTGCGGCACCATACTCCACGGCGCCGATGTCCCAGGCGGACCCGCCCAGAGACTGGTTGTCCGCGTAGGACGGAAAGTTATGGGCGCCCGCCACGGTGTTGTAGATGCTGGCGGTCCTCCCTGCCGGCATGCCGTTGGCGGTCCCCTTGTCCCGGGCCGGCGACAGGGAGTTGAGGTGCAGGTCGTTGCCCGACAGCGACAGGAGAAGTGGATTGGCACAGATCACGCTGTCGTTGGCGGTGCCATCGTTATCCACATCGGCCGACACCACGAGCCCGGAACACCCCGACGTCCTTCCGTTGAACGAGACCAGGGTCCCGCCCGCGGACGAGTAGACGAGGTTGTTCTGGAACGTGCCACCCGGGGACCAGTACACGAGCTGGCGCGATCCTGAGTCGTACAGGAGATCGTTTCGGAAGACGTTGCCGGTGCAGGGCCCCGAGCATGACGAGGCGATGGCCCCGCCGACGTTGTCGACGAAGGTGTTGTTGTAGACCTTGTTGTTGCTCGCCGACTTGTTGGAGCCGGTGACGTTGAAATAGAGTCCCGGTCCGCCGCCCCCCTGTCCGCAGCGCAGGAAGATGTTGTTGTAGATCTGGTTCCCGTTGGTGCTGATCCCGTTGGCGTCCAGCTTGATGCACTCGCCGTCCGAGCCCTCGAAGATGTTGCTCCGGATGATCCAATTGTTGCTGTTGTTCTCCAGGATGATGCCTCGTCCTATGGAGGATCCGCTCTTCTGCCTGGAAATGAGGTTGTTGTCGATGACCGATCCGGTGTAGTCGCCGTTGCCGGTGCCTCCCCCGTTGTCGCCCAGAATCATGCCGCAGGGCGTCCCGGTCGCGGCGGGCCCCATGACGTTCTGGTTGCCGTTGTCATGAATCCAGTTTCCGGTGATCGTATAGACCGTAGGGCCCGACGCGGCGGCTTGAACGTGGATTCCCTCGCTGTCGGACCAGCCGATCTCGTTTCCGGTGATGGTGATGTTCGTCGCTCCGAACGAGCCGATGCCGTAGCCGCTGCCGTTGCCGGTCACATCCGAGTCATACAGAATCTTGTTGTTCTGGACGATGATGTCGTGCGAGCCGGAGTCGATGCTCACCGCGTAGCGCCGATGGCAGCGAAAGGTCAGGCCCTTGATGGTGATGAAGCTGCTGCTGTTGATGACGAATCCATAGGCGTTGTTGTCGTTGAACACGTAGGGCTTCGGGTTGGCGGACCCGAGGGGCGCGTTGCCCCCCTGCCCCCACTTGACCAGGATTGTTCCGCCGACGCTCTGCGGGCTGTAGGAGTCGATCTCCGGCGCGGTTCCGGCGTATCCGGAGTGGGCGTTCGTGAGATCGGAAGAGGACGTGACGCGGTACGTCATGCTGCCGTCCGGCTTCTGGGCGCCGATGACCTTGCTCGAAGGCGGGCTGCTCGTGGCGTACCAGGTGTCGGCACAGGTGCCGGGGACGCCTCCGCAGACTCCGCTGCCGCAGCTCGTGCATTGTGTCCAGCCCGAGAGTGGAAGCATCGTGCCGTCCAGGTAGGCCGTCTCCGAGCCGTAGCCCTGGATCGTGATGGGCGATCCGGACGACCCATTCTTGCCGGAGATCGAGAACTGGTCTCCGAAATAGCGACCGTCAGAGTTCCGGGTCTCCCCGTCGTGCGCCGTGTGGACGCCCCGGATGTTCAATGTGTCACCGGCAGAGAGCAGCCCGATGCCGCTCTGGATGTCCAGCTTCGGCCCGTGCGTGCCGCAGGCCGTTGTCGTCCCGTCCCCGGCGCTCGGGCAGTTGCCGTCGACATAGTACGTGGCCGCCGTGACAGGGAGGCTTGCGGTCATGAAGACTAGCGCGCCGATACCGACCATCGCCGCTACCCGGCAGTGTGCAAGGGGGGCGATAGGGATGATCTTCGGCATCTTCCCCTCCTCCGACTTCGCGAAATGCCGCCGTGAACCGTCCCGGCTGGGACGGTCTTCGGTTCTACACTAGCAAGGATCACGCCACCGGGCCAGCGGTTATCGTCAAACAAGTTAGGACGACGGTGTGCGGCCGGGCGGGCCGGAGTCCGCGTGCGGGGTTGCGTTCTCGAAACCGACGTGACGTTTCTGCAACCCGGGGTCCCCGTTTCCGCTGCCTCCCCGCGCCCATCTTCCGATCGAGGCCGAAACTCCACGATCCGGATGCCGCTCAGGCTCTTCTCATCCGCCCGGTCGAAGAATTTCTCGAGCGTGGGAATCGCCAGGTCGAGAGGGTCTTCCTCCCAGCTCCTTCCCGTGACGAACCAGAGGCGCGGGCACTGATGAGACCACTGGGCCAGGGTCGCCTCGGTCGCGGGCAGCCTCTCCGTTTCACGAAAGTCCAGCCACCTGCTCCTGTCGGTCGCTCCTTCGTAATAGTGGAAGGCCGGGTACACTCCGATGACCAGCACGCAGTCCTGGGGTCCGCTACGGCTCCGAATCCACTGAACGGCAGAGCGAGCGTCTTCCTTGGAGTATTTCTGATCCCGGTAGTGATTCAGAAGACTGACCCCCATCAAGAGAAAGACTCCGCCCGCCAGGCCGATCCTCAGCCACACACCGCGCCGGGACACGAGCCCGAGCGCGAGCAACACCAGGTAGGCAGGGAAGGAAATCAAGGCGTATCGCGCGTTGAAATCGATCCGGCTCAGGAGAGTGACCAGCACGGGGAGGAGGAGCGGAATGCCGAACAGGAGGAGCAGGAAACGGGCCTGACCGGCCCGGCACCTGCGAACGGCGACCAGGCCCGACAGCAGCGCGCCTCCGAAAACGAGGGCCGCGACACCCACCACCCGGATCTGGTCCGGTGGGATGGCGACGGTGCGCACCAACCGGTGCATCTCCGCCAGGGAAGGACCGAGGCTGTACCCCACGCTGAACGCATAGAGGGCATAGGGAACGGAGAATACGGTGATCGGCTTGTAGAACCCGGCGCGATGCAGCGCGGCGCTGAAGACGACCCAGGCCCAGGGCACGTAGGCGGCCCCTGCCACGGCGATTCCCAGAAGGAGATTCCGCGCCGAGCGGGCGGGTATCTCCCGGCGATTGAACACGAGGGAGAGCAGGATTACGGGAATCAGGAACGCCGCATAGACGTGCGTGTACAGAGCCAGGATGAGAGTCGATACGAAGCCGGCCAGAACGCCCCGAGTCGGCCGCCGGACATAGATGAGGAAGCACGTCAAGGCGAGGTAGACGCAGACAAGCATCAGGGAGTACATCCGCGCGTCCTGCGAATGCCAGACTGCGAGAGGGGACAGCGCCAGCAGCAACGTCGCAACCTGCGCGGTGGTCTCCGGGACGATCTCCCGGCAGAAGAAATAGAAGACGGCGACGAACACCAGCCCCAGCAATGCCGAAAGAAGTCTCGCCCAGGTCTCCGTGCCGGGTCCCAGCCGCATCCAGCCCGCGAGGAGGAGATAGTAGAACGGCGGATGATTGTCCCGCGCCGTCTCGTCAAGCATCGACAGGACCGGCTGCGCGGCGACCCGCAGGGAGTAGGCCTCGTCGATCCAGACGCTCTGAGAGCCCAGGGAGCAGAGTCTCAACAGCATGGCCAGGAGAAAAATGACGCCGAGGACGAGCGCCCGGGATCCCGCCCCTCTGTCCGGAACAGGCGTCGGGGCGGCGGCTGGATCGTTCGGCGGACGGGGCGGGCGGAGGTCGCTCTCAGGCATAGCGGTTCTGGATCAGGGTGAGATTGCGATCGATCAGGGCCCAGGCATCCAGACCCCCGCAGAGAATGCCCTGGAAGGAGGGGCCATCCCCCTGTTCGATCTTGGTTCGAAGGAGCTCGTACGGATCGGTCGCCTTCCGATTCACCCCGTTCACGGAGGTGCAGGCCGACAGGTACCCCGCGCGGCGGATCAGCTCTTTCACATGGTCGTTGAAATCCCGGACTGTCCCGTAGGGGTAGGCCAGTGAAGACACCTTGAGCCCAAGGCGATCCTGGAGAACGTCCCGGGACCGGGTCACCTGTTGCCATACGTCGTCCGGATTCAACCGGCCCAGCGACTGGTGATCCCACCCGTGGGATCCGATTCTCACGCCCATCCGGCACACGGCGCTCAATTCCTCCCAGTTCAGGAATCCCCTTTCACCCACGCGGAGGGGGCTGACGTACAGCGTGGCGGGCAGTCCCAGGCGACGGATGACGGGAAGGGCGCAGCTGAGAAAGTCTTCCGTGCCGTCATCGAATGTCAGGGCGATTCGTGGTCCGGTATCCCCTTCCCTGCTCATTCCTTCGATCGCTTCCTCCAGAGGCTGGACAGCCCCCGTCTGCGACACGGTTTCCATTTGCCGGATGAAGTCCGACCGCGAGACGGCGAAGGGATCCTGGCGATCCTCCGCCACCCGGTGGTAGGTGAGAATCCGCAGGCCCGGCCGGAGCCGACCGCCGCGACCGATGCCCGCCAGACGGCTGCCTCCGGCCACCAGCCGGCGCGCCCATCTCTTGAGCACCCGCTTGGCTCCGGATGACCGGACGTTCAAGGCCCCCACCCCAGACGGTCTGTCAATGCCCGGACCACGAAAAGCGGATTTCCGAGGAGGTAGCGGCGCCACTTGTGTGGCTGACGCATCAGAATGTGGACCCACTCGATGCCGGCCCGACGCATCCAGAGGGGGGCGCGTCCGAGGTGACCCGCCAGGTAATGAAACAGGCCGCCGACGCCGATGGAAAGGTCACATCTCAGTTGCGGCGAATGACGATGGATCCAGAGCTCCTGGAGCGGATTTCCGAAGGCGACCAGGAGAATTCCCGCGCCGGATCGATTGATCTGCTCGACGACGCGATCGGTCTCGGACTCGGAAAAGTAGCCGTGGTGGGATCCTTGGATCCGAAGTCCCGGGATCAGCAGACGGAGCCGCTCAGCCGCGCTGTCCGCAACGCCCTCCTTTCCCCCCAGGAGGAAGACGCCCACCCCCTGGGAGACCGCGCGTTCGCAGAGCTGCGGCACCAGGTCCGTCCCCACCAGGTTGTCTGGAAACCGTTTCCCCGCCAGACGGCCGGCCAGATTCACGCCGGTCCCGTCGTTGAGGAGCAGGTCGGCCCCGTTCAGGACCTCGCGAAACGCGCGATCCCTCCAGGCGAGGTTCAGGGTATGGGCATTGACGATGTACACCTTCCAGGCTTCGCCCTGTCTGAAGCCGGCCGAAAGCGCGGCGAGCGAGTCGGCGCGGCTCAGACGGTCGAATCGGACGCCGAGGAGAGTGACCTCGTCTCCAGGGGCCCGCAGGCGGTGCCGGTGGGACGCCGCGGTCCTGCCGCTCATGGTTCGTGCTCCTCGGGAAGAAGGGCCACGAAGCGGTCCGGCATCACCGACCTGAGCTCTTGCAGACGGACCACCTGGAAGAGCACCAGCAGGATCGCGTACACAAGGGCCCCGCCCAGGATTTGCAGAGGCAGAGGCAGGGAGGAGCAGAGCCGGAGCCAGATCGGGATCGCGGCGGCCGCCACCGCGGGTCGCAGAATCTCCGCCTCGAGGAGCATCGGGAAGATTTCCCGTCTCAGGAAGAAACACTGGAAGGCGAGAAAGAGCCAGATGGAGATCATCGTCGCCCAGGCGCAGCCGAGTATTCCAAATCGCGGGATCAGCGCCAGATTCAGCAGCAGGTTCGTGCCCAGGCCCAGCACATTGACTTTCAAATCGATCACCTGCCGGTTGGATGCGAAAAGACCGGAAGCCAGGACACGCACGATGCCGTACGGGACCAGCGTCCAGATCACGACTTTCAGGACTCCGGCCGCGGGAGCGAAGTCCCGCCCGAAAAGCAGGCGCACCAATGGATCCGCAAGCCCATACACTCCCGCCGCAATGGGCAGGAGCACGACCAGGACGTAACGGATGGAAAGGCTGTTCGCCTTCTTGAACGACTCCGGCGAGTGGTGAAAGAGCTTGGAGAACACCGGATAGATGGACGTATTGAAACTCTTGGGCACCACCTGCGCGATGGCGAAGAGCCGGTACCCGGTGGTGTAGTACCCCACCGCCGCCAGGGTGGCCATTTTGGAGAGCATGAATACGTCGGCGCGCCAGTAAAGGGTGGCCACGACGAAGATTGTCCCGAAGACCGGAATACTGCGCACAAGTTCCCAGGTCACCCGGGAATCTGGATTCCAGGCGAGCGGGGTGATCTCCCGTTGAAAGAGAGCCAGGTTCAGCGCCAGGGTCAGGAAACGGAACGCCGCGAACGAGGCGATCAACGACACGACGCCATATCCCTTGTGGAGAAGCCAGAGACCGACCGCGACCCTCCCCGCGTTCTCAAGCATCGCCATGAAGACGATGTACTGCACTTTTTCGAAGGCGATGAAGATCGCCTCGCTGTACAGGATGACGATGGAAGGAAGGAGCGAGACAGCCACCAGCCATCCTCCCGTTTCCACTTCGTGTCCATATCCTGCGAGATGCACCGTCAGAACCACCCCTCCGGCCATCAGGAGGGCGACGACGACCCCGAGCGACGCGGAGGAGCACAGGTAGCGACGGGCCGCCTCCCGGTCCCGTGAGACCTCACGCGTGATCAATGAGTTCAGGCCCAGCGAGGTGAAGGAGTGCGCCACGAAGAAGAAGGTGAGGAGGAGATTATACGCACCCGTCCCTTCCGGCCCCAGCCGACGGGCGATTGTCCCCACCAGGAGGAGCGACAGGAGTGGATTGGCGACCTCGAACGCGACGAGCAGCGCGGTATTCCGAAGGGTATTCCTGGCGGTGCGGCTCAAACGAAGTCTCCTCCGGTCTCCCGCGCACGCTCCGTCTCCTGCCCCCCCATCCGGGCCCGCCACCAGGAGGCGCCTTCTCCCAGCGTGAGGACCCGGACCTCCTGCCCGGCCAGCCATCCCAGGAAGGTCCCGAAGGCCGCGGCCCGTTCGGGACGCGCTCCGAGGACCGAGGGGTGGGATCCGATCGCCACCCAGCAGCGGCGTTCCATGGCCGAGCGCACTTCCTTCATCCAGACTTTCTGCACGGCCCCGGTGGAGGCGTTGCGCTTCACGTAATCCCAGTCGTCCACCGCGACGGGCATGCGAACCAAGCCGCCGTTTCCGGCACCGGGAATCGAATAGGGAAAGGGAGAGTCATCCGCCTCGGCGTTCCAACTGTACCTTCGCTCGCCGAGCACTCTCAGGAGGGGGCCGCTCCAGCGGGAGCGAGGTGACCGGAACCCCTGGATGCGCGCGCCGGTGATGGACCGGATCTCCTCTTCCGCCCTGACCACGTCGTCCGTCAGAGCGTCGTCCGCCAGATCCGCCACCACCTGGTGGGTGCCGCCATGGCTCGCCAGCTCGTGTCCTTCCGCCGCAATCCGTCGCACCAGGTCGGGAATCTCCCGGCTGAATCTCCCCACGAGATTGTAGGTCGCACGGAAGCCGTGCCTGGCCTCGGCCTGCAGGCAGGCAACCGTTCCGTCCCGCACACTCTGGATCCCGCGGGGATCGTTCAGAATCGGATCCTCCACGTCGTGAAGCAGGCTGACGACGGCCCTTGCCCCCTCAGGAAGCGGGGATCGCCTCTGGAGAAGAGGCCCGTCGAGGCTCACGATTTCTCCCAGAAGCCGGAGCAGATCTGACGAACTGAGGCGGTCCAGAGAGAGCCCCGTTCTCCAGACCGTCGCTCCACCTTGATGCCTCGCAAGGAGGACGGCGGGTCCCGAACGGCCCCAGCGGCCCGCCACTTCTTCGCCTTCGCGCGGCTCCAGCGCCCACCCCGCCGAAGCAAGGAGCCGCTTTCGCAGACCCTGAATCCGGTGATGCCGGGGAAGCCGGCTCGGCGAGAGGCGGGCCCCGGTAGCCGTCAGCGTGATCTGCCGCGACTGACCCGCTCTTCTGCGACCGCCGTTGCCCGGGCCTCCTTCCAGGATGAGCATGCGGCCGCCGGCTGCGGTCAGTTTCCGCGTCACCTTCTCCGTCAACTCCCCGCACGCCCCCGACATCAGGCCGAGGGTGCCCGCCTCGGCCCGGCCGGACCGCAGGAAGTGCTCCGCGTACACCGTCTCCACCCTGAACCCTTCCGCCGTGAGAGCGGTGTGAGCCTCGCTTTCGCAAGGATGGAAAAAGGGAGCGATCCTCCCGTCCACCCAGCCCGTCGGCCGGTCCGGCACCAGAAGCACGACACGGATCACGAGCGTTCACCAGCGCCACGCGTGCGCCCGAGTTCCGATGCGAGGGCGCGTCCGAGAGCCTCTCCCGCTACGTGGTTGCCCTCGACGGTGAGGTGGCCGTCCAGGCTCATATAAAGGTAGGGTCCCGAGCTGTGCGAGCGAAAGACCGGCAACAAATCCAGAACCCTCAGGTCGAGTTGCCGGGCCATCTCCCGCCACCGTTTCTGGGGAAGATCGAGATCGAACGCGGTCGGATCGACCCCCTGCCGTCGGACCGAGCGCTCGAAGCCGTCCGTGTAGACCTGGAACTCCGCAGGGATCAGAACGACGAGCACTGGAATCCGCAGGGATTTCGCCTCGTCACGGAACTGCCGCAGGAGGTCCAGGGTGACTCCGTACCCGTCCTCCAGGTACCGGGCCGCGACCGGGGACACGAGGTCCTTGTCCGGTCTCAAGGGGTCGCTTCCGGCACGCCCCAACAGAGGACGGATCTGGTTCCATCCGTTCCAGAGCAGGACGTACGACATCGAATTGCGCTGCAGCCAGGAGCGGAGCGGGTAGGGAATGATCCCAGGCTGGCGGCGCCGGGCCACCAGCAGGCCGTCTTCGACGATCGCCTCCGAGGGGGAGAGATTGTTCTCGACGTCGTTCCCCACGTAGACACAGAGCACCGCGGCATCGGTCCGCAAGGGCCCCGCGAGCCGCCGGAACATCCGCAGCTCATGCCACGTGCCGTAATTGGGGGTTCCCGCATTGACCATGTCCACGTCCGCGCCCGCCGACAAGGGACGCACCGTCTCCTCCGCCGCGGCGAGAAAGGTCTCGCCTTCCTCGACGTTGAACGCCGAGACGAATGAGTCTCCGAGCACGAGAACCCGCAAGGCCCCCTCCCGCTTGGGGCCGGGCTCGGGACCGCGCAGACCGAGTGAATTGATCCGGACGTGGGTGGTGTATTCGGGATTCCGGAGTGTCCCCTCGAATCCAGGGCTCAGGCCGAAGACCAGTTCCGGATCGTTCCGGAACATGCCCCGGGGAAATCGGTAGAGTTTCTGGGGAAGGAAGACGCGAAGCGCCCCCTCGAATCCTGCGAGGGTCACCGCGATTGAAAACACCGCGAGGATGAGGTTCGACCCCCAGGCACGGATCCTGCTCGTCATGCCCTCTCGCGGACCTGGCTCGCGGACAAGGCTCTGGGCAGAGCCGCCGCCATCGCCGCCAGGAACCAGAGCAGATACTCCTGCTGCCGACTGTTGAAGATGTCCCAGGCCTGCTCCCAGAAGATCGCCACGAGTCCGGCGACCAGGGAGATCTGGAGCGGACGAAACTCCGGCGCGATTCTTCGGATCCCGAGATAGGCCGTTCGAAGGATCATGAGATAGACAAGAACCAGGGCCGAGAATCCCACGGCTCCGGTTTCTGCAAGGATGAGGAGATATCGGGAGTGCACGGTGTAGAGCCAGCCCGACCAGTCGGCAGGAAGGTAGGCGCGCTTGACACTGTCGTAGGTGCCGAAACCGGTACCCAAAGCGGGATTCGCATGGTACATGTTCCACGCGACACGTGTCAGATTGACGCGTTCCTCAAGGGCCGCTTCATGGTTGGACTCGGCCCGAAGGATGAACACCGGCAGGCAAACCAGAAATGCGAGGCTCAGTGCGCCGAGCACGGGGAGGAGTCTTCGAAGCGCGCCGGGCGCGCGGCGTTGCAGGAGAGCCACCATCACCATCAGGGCGAGGGCGAAGCCCAGCATGGGCGCCCGCTTGGCCGAAAGCACCAGGCATCCGAGCCCCATCATCATGCCGAGCAGGGGCATCAGACGAATGGAGAGCTTCTTCTGCGACAAGTAGAGGCCTGTCAGGGAGAGAGTCATGAGCGAGAAGTACAGCGCCGCCGTGGCAGGGGCATTCGCGAATGTTCCCCGCTGGCTCCCGATTCGTCCGGTCTCCAGGTCGGTGGCGCCGATCCGATTGGTGTTGCCGAGAACGTCGAAGGAGAAGCCGACGGCGTTCTGAACGAGGTAGATCACACATTGAAGAGCGAAACCGAGATAGAGGCCTCTGAGAAAAATGATGGCGTGGCTCTTGTCCTGCATGGCGTTGACCAGGACCAGGAAGATGACGAGCATCTCCGCCTCCTGGAGGAGCGACATGACGGAGAGGGTTCGATCGGTGGTGTTCACGATCGAGAGCAGGCAGGCACACAGGAAGATCAGCATCGCTACGGTGATCCCGGGCTCGAGCGTCGTCCTGGGCTTGCCCAGGACGCCGGTGGCGACCCCGACGATGGCGAGAACGGCGATCACCAGCGAAGTTCCGGTGACGACGAGGGTCGCCCGGTCCCGTTGGAGAAGGATCACCTCCACGAAATAGGGCATCGTGAAGCCCGCGGCATAGAGAAAGAAGTTGAACTTTCTCGGGAGGGCCAGGAAGACCGCCCCCGCCAGGCTCATCACGATCACGGCACCGAGGTATTTTGGAGAGCGGAGATTGAGAATCGCGCCGGCTCCGGCGACCAGGAGCGCCAGCCCGGCCGTCGCGGTCAGCGCGAGGTGGAATGGGGGCAATAGCCTCCCAAGAACGCGGCTTCCCGCGCCCATGCGTTCGCGGGCCGTCTCCATGGTCACCAGCAGATCCCTCCGGGACGGGTTCTCCCGTCGGCCGCCAGCCGCCCGAACAGGTCGATGAGGATCTGTCCTTCGCGCAGCAAGCCGGGCACCTGGTCGACCTCGGGATCGTCCGTGCCGACCACGACCACCTCCGCCTCCTCCAGCGCCTCCGGGAGCGTCCCGACCAGGAGCGAACCGATGTGGGGGATTTCCCGCTGGATGTACTCTCTGTTCGTCCCCACCAGGGACGAGAGGTGGACGTTCCGGTCGTAGATCTTCACGGGAACACCCTTCCCCAGCAAGCCCTCCACCAGCAGCACCATGGCGCTTTCCCGGAGATCGTCGGTGCCGGCTTTGAAGCTGAGCCCCAGCACGGTGGTCCGCGGACGACCGTAGGTGAGAATCTTCGCCATCGCGGCCTTGAGGTGCGCTTCGTTACTCGCCAGGATCGATTCGAGCAAGGGGGCCGTCACGTCCCTGCGTCTCCCCTCGTAGACCAGCGCCCGGAGATCCTTGGGAAGGCACGATCCGCCAAAGGCCATGCCGGGCCGCAGGTAGGCTGGAGAGATATTCAGGCGACGGTCTTCGCAGAGCAGGCGCATGACCTCCAGGCTGTCCACCCCCATCACCCGCGCCAGGCGACCCACCTCGTTGGCGAAGGACACCTTGAGGGCGTGGAAGGCGTTGTTGACGTATTTTACGAGCTCCGCCGTCTCGAGGGAGGTCGCGTGAAACGGCCTGTTCTTCCCGGCGTAGAGCGTTCTCAGCAACTCGGCCGAGCGCGAATCGGAGACCCCGCAGAGGTCGAAGGGTGCCGAGTCATAGTCCCGGATCGAGGTCTCCTCCCGCAGGAACTCGGGGTTCATCGCAACTCCCAGATCCCTCCCGACCTTGCGGCCGCTCCGCTCCTCGAGCATCGGTATGACCTTGCCTCTCATGGTGCCGGGGGGGACGGTGCTCCTCACATTGATCACCTGAAACTCGCCGACCCCTCTCAGACTGTCCCCGAGCTGGCTCAGGGCGCGCATGAGATGGGTGAGATCGGAGGATCCGTTCCCGGCCGAGGGGGTGCCCACCGCCACCAGGAAGGCATCCGCCCTGCGGGCGGACTCGTCCAGGGTCGTCGACGCGCGGAGCCGGCCGGTCCGCCGGCCTTCCCGGATCAGGTCCTCCAGGCCGGGCTCCATCACAGGACTCTTTCCCGATTCGATGAGCCTGACCTTCGACTCGCTGATATCGATGCCGACCACCTCAAATCCATCCCTGGACAGACACCCGGCGCATACGGAACCGACATACCCCAGCCCCAGCACGGTCACTCTCAAGCGCTCCTCCCCTCGGGAGAAGCCTGGCAGAGGCGGCGCAGCACGCCCACCTGCGTCGCGGCGACCACCGCTCTGGACCGCTTCAGCACCGCCATGTCCGTCCTGAAGGTCTCCGGATCCTCCTTGATTCGCAGGACCGCAGCGACGATCGACTCCGTTGAATTGTCCACGTGCACCGTTCCACCGGAGAACACCTCCCGGAGCAGCGGCCAGTCGGATGTGATCAGCGGCTTACCGAGCGATACCGCCTCGTACCCGCCCCGCTGCATGGTGTGATCCTCCCGGGTCAGGACAAGGATCGCGTCGGCGCCCCGGAGTAGAGCCAGGTAGTCGGCGTCCGGGATGAACCCGGTCAGGTGAACGTTGGAGGGAACCCGGTCCCTGACCTTCCGGGGGGCATACGACGGATCTCCGGTGAAGGAGAACTGAACGCCGGGGAGACGCCGCGCGGCCTCCGCCACCGCCTCCACCGGCTCGTCCACCGAATACGTGCAGACGAAGACCACGTGGAACTCTCCGCGCCGGGTGCTTGCCCCCGCGGGATCGAGGTTCAGCGCCAGGTCTTGCACCATCTCCACCCTGCCTCCCCATGACCGCACCTCGGCGGCCATGTGGGAGTTGGTGACGATGGTGGCCTGGGCCCGCCGCGCGAGAAACCTCTGCAGGGGCAACGACCAGCTCCAGCGCGCGTGCTGGAAGGCCCCCGAATGGGCGTCCACGATGAACCGGCAACGCAGAAGCAACGAGCAGAGCCAGACGACCAGCGGGGCCACCACCGGAGGATTCGCGACCAGCACCCCGTCCGGCCGCTCGCGCAGGAGAATCCAGGCGGTCTTCAGCCCCTGGAGAACATACTTGAAGGGGGCCAGGTGCGGGACCTTGAACCTGAGGTAATGGACCAGGTACGACGGGGCCCCCAACTGCTCCGCCAGGGCGTCGCTCCTGCGGCAGTAGGGGTACCAGGTGATGAACACCCAGCGGCGGCTCGGCGCGACGTCGGCACCGGCGACTTGACCTCGGGCGCTCCCGAAGACCTGTGAGGCGCTCATGCACCCGACACGGGGCGGATGGGGGCGGGCATGTCGCGCCCGGCTCCCGTCGCATCGACGGCATCCGAAGGCGCGCCCTCGGTCGCGCTCAGGACCGGCCATCCCGCCACTTCAAGGTAGAGCGCTTCCAGCTTGCGCTCGACGATCGACATGCTGTAATCCCGCACGACCACGGTTCGATTTCTCTTTCCCTGGGCACGCACCAGGGCGGGAGAACACAGCAGCCGGTCCAGAGCGCTCGAGAGCGCCGGTCCATCTCCGGGGGGAATGAGAAGGCCCCCCTCCCCGTAGCCGAGCATTTCTGGAATTGCGCCCACGTCCGTCGCCACGACCCCCAGGCCTGCCGCCATTCCTTCGAGGAGGATGTTGGGCATGTTCTCGAAATAGGACGGGAGGACCAGGATGGCGCTCGCCCTGAGGAGATCCCACTTTTCCGGATGATCCACAGGACCCCGGCAGAACACGCGCTGCTCCTTCCCTTCCGGGTCGATCCCCTCGCGTCGAAGCCGTGCGTAGGTCTCCTCCGCGTTCTGGAGCCCCGCGAGAATCCAGCGGCTCTGGGGATGCTTCCGCGCGAGTTCCGGCAGGACCGAAAGGACATCCTCCAGCCCCTTGTCCCTGTTCAATTCCTCCCGCCCGGTGCCCAGAAAAAAAACCTGGTTGGGACGGATTTCCCCGCCGCTGCCCAGGCGAGCCGCCTCGTCTTCTCCAAGCCCGTTGGGCACCACGCGGATCCGTGCCTTCGGAGCGATGGTCGCCACGCGTTGCGCCCACGAGTTGGAGAGAACGGCGACCCGCCGGCAGCGCGACAGGGTCGAACGGATCCAGACCCGCAGCGGAAGGACGCTTCCCCGGTAGAAGGTCTCGAATCGACCGCTGTGAATCTGCAGTAGAACCGGGACCCCCGACAGCCTCGCCACCAGGGCGTACAGGGCGTTCTGGTGAAAATTGATGCCGCTGCTGGTCTTCACGTGAACGAGATCCAGAGGCTCTGTCTTCAGCTCTCTCCTGAAGCGACGGATCATTCCAGACTGATAGGCCAGCCTCGTCAGGAAGGACCGGGAGGGATCTGGAACGCGGTGCGTGTTGAACAACCGCATGGAGCTCCGGCGACCGAGGTCTCCCTGGAGGAGCTGGGCCACTCCCTTCTCCACGCCACCCCGGTAGGGCGGCTCGGGGAGGGGCCCCGCGAGGAGAACCTTGGGCAAACAGACAAGACTCCTCCTCGTGGCGGGCCATTCCTCCCCTTCCCACCAGAAAGAGTCGGCCGATCGCCGGGGCGCCAGGAGACCGATCAGGAGACAGGCGCCCTGAACCAGCCACTCCAGGACGTAATACGCCGCCCGAGGAAGACTGCGGCTGCGGAGGACGAAGATTGTGAAGGCGGTCAGGGAAAAGACGAGCCAGGCCAGGATCGGCCAGCCGATCCCCTCCCACGCCGCCCACAAGCAGAGGGCGCCGAGAATCAGGTGCAGGAGCGTGAGGAACACACGATCAAGCCCTCGGAAGGCCGCCCGAACCTCTCTGCGGGAAAGGAAGATCCTTGCCGCCTGTCCCCGTCCGATGAAGAAGCCGTGCTTGAAAGAGCGCAGGAGCCGTCTGACGCTCTCCCTCGGGACGGTCATATGCCGGATCATCGGCACCTGAAGGATCTCGATTCGATACCCGGCCGCCCGGATCCGCTGGGCGAGCTCCTCCTCTTCCTTGGCCCTCAGGAACGGATCGAAGGATCCTGCGTCCTCCAGGGCACGACGACGGTAGAGGGCGCAACCACCGTAACCGGGAGATGCAGAGGCGGAGGGATCGTCCGGTCCGCTGTAATACTCCTGCTCGGAGGGAACGAGAGCCTGCCCCGTGCGATAGAAATCGCGGCGGCGCCCCGCCACCACGCCCAGCGACGGGTTGGATTCCATCGCAGCAAGGGCGGCCGGGAGGAACTCGCGCTCGAGCTCACAGTCGCCGTCCAGGAAGAGAATGTAACGGGAATCGGTCCGGGTGGCTCCTAGACGCCTCATGGCGGACGGGCAGATGCGCGAGGACCTCCGGACCGAGAGGACGCGGCACCCCGATTCGATTCCGACCCGGGCGGTCGAATCTACGGAGGCCGAATCCACCAGCAGGATCTCGCCACCCCCCTGGACCGCCAGGGCCCGGCGGACGGCGGCGAGACACGTCCCCAGTATGGCTGCCTCGTTGCGGGCGATGACGACCACGCTGATCAGACTCTGGGACCGGGGGGGTTCCAACAGGGCCTCTCCGTGCCGGACCTAGAAGATCGTGTAGATGAACGGCGCCAGGGCCGAGCCGTGCGTCAGGACTATCAGAATTCCCAGCAGGGCGCAAAGAATGATGATAGGAGCGAGCCACCACTTCTTTCGAACCTTCAGGAAATCCCAGAACTCGGCGGCGAACTGGATCTTTTCCATGACAGAGTTCTTGAGGCTCATCTCTCCCTCGTTCTCTTCTTCGTCCCGCTAGTCGAGCTGGAACTCATCACGCCAGTCCTTCTCCTCCTTGAACGGAGGCTGGTCCTTCTTGTCCAGAAGATAGGGCCCTGCGACCAGGTAGTCCATGTGGGTTCTCATGAAGCACCGGTACGCGTCGTCCGGGGAACAGACGATCGGTTCTCCTCGGACGTTGAACGAGGTGTTGATGATCACCGGGACTCCCGTCCTCCTCTCGAATTCGCGGATCAGGTCGTAGTAGAGAGCGTTCTGCTTGCGATTGATGCTCTGGATCCGGGCGGAGTGGTCCACGTGGGTCACGGACGGGATGACACGCTTCCCCTCCCGGACCGGAGCCACGAGCAGCATGTAGGGGCTGGGCCGGTCGATCTCGAAATATTCGCCGATCTTCTCTTCCAGTACGGACGGGGCGAAGGGACGGAAGCTCTCCCGGAACTTGATCTTCAGATTGACGACGTCCTTGTTCTCCGGGTTCCGAGCGTCCGCCAGGATGCTCCGGCTGCCCAGGGCCCGGGGGCCGAATTCCATCCTCCCCTGAAACCAGCCGATGACGGTCTGCCCTTCGATGAGGGCCGCCACCTCCCGCACCAGATCGTCCCGTTCCAGGCGTCGATAGGGCGCGCCATAGCGCTCCAGTGCCTTCCGTATCTCTTCCTCGCTGTACTCCGGTCCGAGGTAGGCGTCCTCCATCGGGGTCATTCGCGGATGGCCCAGGAGGGAGTGGAAGATATAGGCCGCCACTCCAAGCGCGCCGCCCGCGTCCCCTGCGGCCGGCTGGATGAAGAGGTCCTTGAAGGGACCCTCCCGGAGAATCCGGCCGTTGGCGACGCAGTTCAGGGCGACGCCCCCCGCGAGACACAGGTTTTCCATTTTCGTCTCGCGGTGCAGCCAGGACGCCATCTTGAGCATGATCTCCTCGGTGACCTTCTGCACCGACGCGGCGATGTCCTTGTGCCTCTGGTCCAGCTTGGATTCGGGGTCGCGTGGAGGCCCTCCGAAGAGCGCCGAGAAGCGGCCGTTCACCATCCTGAGGCCGTGGTGGTAGGAGAAGAAGCGCATGTCCAGTTCGAAGCTTCCGTCATCCTTGATCTCGATGATCTGCCTCACCTGGTCCACGTAACGGGGAACACCATAGGGCGCCAGACCCATCACTTTGTATTCGGCGCTGTTCACCTTGAATCCCAGGTAGTAGGTGAACGCGCTGTAGAGGAGCCCCAGGGAATGAGGGAATCGAATCTCCTTGAAGAGATCGATCTCCCGATCCCGTCCCACGCCGTAGCTCGCCGTGGCCCATTCCCCCACGCCGTCCACGGTGAGAATGGCCGCTTCCTTGAACGGGCTCACGAGGAAGGCGCTGGCGGCATGCGAAAGGTGGTGCTCGGTGAACAGGACCTTCCCTTCGTACTTGAGCTCCTTCCGGATCAGTTGAGGGATCCAGAGCTTCTCCCTCAACCACACCGGCATCGCCTTGGAGAAGGAACGGAACCCTCGTGGAAATGTAGACAGATAGGTCGAGAGGAGCCGCTCGAACTTCAGGAACGGCTTGTCGTAGAACCCCACGTAGTCCAGATCCTTCGCTTCGATCTTCCCCGCCTTGAGACAGTACTGGATGGCCTGATGGGGGAACCCCTCATCGTGCTTCTTCCGTGTGAAGCGTTCCTCGGAGGCCGCTGCCACCAGGCGTCCATCCTGAATGAGGCAGGCGGC
Organism: Candidatus Dormiibacterota bacterium; assembly: GCA_035635555.1. Taxonomy (NCBI): domain Bacteria; kingdom Bacillati; phylum Candidatus Dormiibacterota; species Candidatus Dormiibacterota bacterium. Next base: position 81,972 of record DASQAT010000026.1, on the reverse strand, counting down.
GGCGTCATGATAGAAACAGGAAATACCCAGAATGTTCACGCTTCCGCATCCTTCAGAATTGTTTCAGACACTCGTCCATCCTTTCCCGTGTCCGCTCCCTCAAGGCCCAGAAGGAGCCCGGCGATGCAGGCGCGTGCATGGGATCCTTGCGGAAAAGCCTCATGAGCAATGCGATGGGGCCCAGTCCGACCACGAACAGCAGGACGAGAAGAATGAACGTCTGAACCGTCGCAATCTTCTCCGCGATTCGCTTCCACCCCTGCCAGAGAGCCTTCAAAGACCCGCGTATCTCTCCCCATAACGAATTCTTGAGCGTCAAATCCACAACATAGGCTCCCAGGAGAATGAAGGCTGGATCCGCCGGGATCCGGTAACGCATCTGGGTGAAGAAGGGGGCGTAACAGGCCCCGAGCGTGATCGGCCACACGACAAGGAACGCGGACCCGGGAACCGCGCGCCACGCGACCAGCGCGCCGATCGCAGCGGCCAGCAGCAGGGCGCTGAATCCCGCAGCGTACAGAGCCCGCGAGGAATTCCCGACCAGTGAATTGTCCACCGCCATCCGCGGGTCTTTTTCGTGAAGCTTCTCCCGAAAGCTCCTGTCGGCGGACGCGAGCCGGTCGGGATAGGGATCCCAGAAGTGCAGGAACTCGGCCCAGACATAGCGCACTGTCCACCAGGGATTCCGGGCCAGGCCCGAGAGCTTGGACATCAGAAGGTTTTCGCCGCTTCCCTCCCACAGAGGAGGATCCACCCCGGGGGCGGCGGGGAGATGGAGACCGGGGCGCAGGACCAGGGCCCTGTAGTCTCCGCTCCTCTTCATCCCGTAGAGCCATGGCACCAGCACCAGAAGAGAGACGAACCCGACGACCGTCAAGGAGCGCACGCCGGCGGCCCGGGCTCTCTGCCCGTAGAGCATCCAGATTAACAGAAAGATGCCCAGGACCCATCCCCCCTCGAAGAGCATCGCGGAGAGGGCGACTCCGACTCCCGCCAGGACCAGTCGGACGGTCGGCTCGGCCTCCCCTGACTTGTCCCAGGGGAGGAGCGCCAGCACCCACCACACCAGGAAAGTCCCGAGGACCACGGGATACTCGATCCCGGTCAGGACCACGTGGACCGGAAAAGCGGCAGCCCCGAAGAGCGCCAGAAGCCCGGCGCGAACTCCGAACAGCCGTCGCCCCAGCGTCCAGACGCAGAGACAGGTGGCGGCTCCGAAAAGGGCCTGGATGATTCGCAGCGGCGTCAGACCTGGACCGAACATCCGGTAGCTTGCGGCCATCACCAGGGGGTAGAGCGGAAAACGGTAGTATCGGGCGTCGAAGTGCCCGGATTCGAGGAAGGCCCGGGCGGCGCGGTCATAGTCCAGAGAATCCTCGAAGTAGAATCCAGGCTGCTCGAGCAGCACAAATCCCACCCGGAGCGCCAGCGCCAGACCCAGGAGGGCGAGAACCCATTTCCACTCGCGTGGAGCGGGACGATCAGGCCGCATGCTCACGTCTTCCTTCCCACTCCCTCAGTCGTTCCAAAAGCTCGCGCCCGATCACCGCAGGGGAGGCCTTCTCCTGGAACCGCCTCCTGCCGGCGAGGGCCAGCCGCTCCGCCATCGCCCCGTCGTTCCGGAGGCGCAGGATGGCATCGGCGAGCGCCGCGGGGTCGCCGCGCCGGCAGAGCAGGCAGTCCACCCCGTCCGTCAGCAGCTCCCGGGCGGCGGGAGAGTCACCCGTGATCACGGGCTTCCCCGCTGCCAGGGCCTCGTAGACCTTGTTCGGAACCACGCGCGAAGCCTTCCCGGTCTCGCCGAAAATCCCCAGGCAGAGGTCGGACTCACGAATTGTTGCGGCCAGGCTCTCCGGGGACTCCGATCCCCGGAATTCCAGGGAGCGTACTCCCAGCCCGCCGGCCAGCGCCTCGACCTTGTCCCTCTCTTCTCCATCCCCAACCAGCAGGAATCGGCATGGGACGCCGTTCTCCTCCAGGAGTCTGGCCGCGCGCACCACGGTCTCGAGGCCGTGCAGGGGAATATACCGTCCGAAGTGAAGCACCGTGTAGGGACGCCCGTTGCGCGGAGACGCCGCTTCGGGGCGGAAGACCCGGTCATCGGCGCCGATCGGCAGCACCCAGAATTTCTCCGCGCGCAGAGCGAAGGTCTCGCGGAAAAACTCCACATGCGCCCGCGTGTCGAGGAGGACCCGGTCCGCGAGGCGGCAGGCGGTCCGATCCACCCAGGCCAGGAACTTCGCCTTCGGACCCTCCCGGGCGACCGCGCTCCGATCCAGAACCAGCGAGTCGTAGAGGCTCAGGAAGGCGTCGAAGATCAGCGGTACTCTCCGCAGGCGGCTGAGGACCCAGGCCGGGAACACATCGAAGTGGCCCGAGTAGCCCACGAACAGGAAGTCCGGCCGGGGCGATGTCAGAAAGCGCGCCGACAGGGACCCGTAGGCGCGCGCCCAGCGGAGGAGCAGGCCCGGCCTGAGCCACGCCGACCGGGCATGCCCCAGCTTCTGCGAGGTGTCTTTCCAGAGCGGGAAGTGACACTCCCGCACTTCCACCCCGCTGGCCCGCAATCCGGCCATCAGGATCCGGTTGCGCGGATAGTCGGAGTCGTACGTTCCCCAATAGCAGACGGTCATCTTCAGGCGTGCTCCAGGGTGCCGGATGGCGCTCCCCGGGTTTTCCTCCTCACGTTCCTGGAGAAGTAGGCGAGTCGACTGACGATGGAGAGGGTCCCGCGGAGGACGCGGCGGAACTCCCGGGCGCTCGTCAGTCTCAAGGCCGTGCGCAGGATGAAGCGCGGACGGAGATAGAACCGGCGGTACGCCTCCAGACGCGCCTTTTCCAGGTCCAGCCGGGTCAGGGTCTCGGTTTCCAGAACGATGTCCCGGGCCGCGTAGTCTTCCCAGGTGGCGGCCTTCAGATACCCCTTCCTCAGAGATTCCTCGTACATCTCGGTTCCGGGGTACGGTACGGCCGCCGCGAACTGCGCATTGTCGGGATCCAGGCGGACGGCGAAATCGATGGTCTCCTTCAGGGTCTCCTTCGTCTCCCCCGGCCCTCCCAGCATGAAGAAAGCCTGTGTCTTGATCCCGGCTTTCCGGGCGACCTGGAACGCCTTCTCGACCTGGGACAGCTGAATTCCCTTCTTGAGCCGCTTCAGGATTTCCTTCGAGCCCGATTCCACTCCCAGGTAGATGTTGTCGCAGCCGGCCTTGCGCATCTCCCTCAGGAGCTCCTCGTCCACCGTATCGACCCGGCCCATGGCGATCCAGTGAACCTTGAGCTCCCGCTCCTGGATGAGCCGGCAGATCCTGAGAAGCCGCTCGCGATCGATGGTCATGGTGTCGTCGTCGAAATAGATGTCGTCCACGCCGTAGTGCTTGACCAGATGCTCCATCTCGTCGACGACCGCCTCCGCCTTCCGGGCGCGGAAGTCCCGGCCTACCATCGTTCCCGGCCACAGGCAGAACGTGCAGCGGTGAGGACATCCGCGGCTGGAGAGCATGAAGGTTCCGTTCGTTCCCTGGTACTGGGCGGTCTGGTACTTTTCGATGGGAACGATGTCCCGGGCCGGATAGGGCCAGCTGTCGAGGTCGAAATCGAACGGCCGATCCGGCGTGACCTGGATCGAGGATCCCTCCCTGATGGTCAGGCCCGCGACCTGGGAGAGCGGCGTGCCGTTCTTCAGGGCGAGAGCGGTCTCCCGGATCGTGACTTCAAACTCGCCGCGGATGATGGCGTCCACCTCCGGGTGCTCTTCCAGAAGCACCCTGTGGAAATAGGTGGCGTGGGGACCCATCAAGGCCACGAAGGTCTGCGGCCGGAGCTCTTTGATCCTCCGCACCGAGGCCAGATCGTGGTCGATGGACGGCGTCGAGCATTCCATGGCGATGAAGTCGGGCGCCAGCCGGCTCACCTGGACGGCGTACTCCTCGATCCCGAGCTCGTCGCAGACTCCGTCCAGGAAGCTCGTTTCGACCCCGGCTTCACGCGCCAGCGCCACCGCGTAGGACAGGAAGATCGGATACTCCAGTTTCTTGTCCTTCCGCTTATGCGGCCATCGGACGGAGGCTCTCGCTCCGTACCCCTCGCCGGGCCAGGGTGGATTTGTCACCAGTGCTCTGAACATTGCTGTGTCTCCCCTCTTCAGCTTCCGATCACCAGCCCCCGGGAGACCAGCTCCGCGTTGGCCACATCGAACCGGTCCAGGGCCTCCTGGGTCCTGGCCCAATCAGCAAGATCGTCGAATCCCTTCTCCAGCGGCACCCTTGGCTCGTACCCGAGCCGGGTCCGGATTTGCGTGATGTCGGCGTAACAGTGTCGAATGTCCCCTTCCCGGAAGGTTCCCAGGATCTTCGGTCCCAGATCCCGATCCGGCGCCAGTCTCAGGGTCAGGCCGCGTACGAGCTCCCGCACCGAGGTCAGCGTTCCCGTCCCCACGTTGAGGGCCTGAAAATCGGCTTCGCTCTTCTCCATCGCCAGAAGGTTCGCCTGAACGATGTCGCTGACATGAACAAAGTCGCGCCCCTGTTCCCCATCCTCGAAAAGACACGGCGGCTTGCCGTTGAGCAGACGGCTGGAGACGATCGCCGCCACGCCGGTATACGGATTGGAGAGGGCCTGTCCCGCGCCGTAGACATTGAAGTAGCGCAGCGCCACGGCCGGTATTCCGTAGGATTTTCCCATGACCAGCACCGTCTCCTCCTGGCTCCGTTTCGTCACTCCGTATACCGAGGTGGGGCGGAGCGGTTTGGATTCGTCGGTGGGGAGTGGTGCCAGATCCCGACCGCAGGCCGGGCAGGCAGGCTCCCATTTTCCGGAAAGGAGCCGCTCCCGACCGCGCTGTTCCGGCGCCACCGGTCCGCAGGCGGTGCAGCGATATCGCCCCTCCCCGTAGATCGACATCGAGGAGGCGACGATCACCTTCTCGACCCGTGAGCCCGCCCGGGCGACCCTCTCCATCAGCATCGCCGTCCCCAGGCTGTTGACACGGGTGTAGCCGGCCGCTTCGTACATCGATTGCCCCACTCCTACCGCGGCGGCATGGTGGAAGATCACCTCCGCGCCATCCAGAGCGCGGTTCAGCGTCTCGGCGTCCAGCAGGTCCCCCCGGATGATCTCGACTCCGGGAGACTGAGGGCGGCTCGGGACGGCGCCGTGGACCTGGGGATCCATGACGTCCAGCACCCGCACACGATGACCCCGCTCGACAAGCGCCGATGCCAGGTGCGATCCGATGAATCCGGCTCCGCCGGTCAGGAGGATTCTTCTGGAGATCACGTCTCTCTCCCCGCCACCGCCGTCGGACGGGAGGTTTCCGGAGACTGTTCCTCGGCTCTCTCCCCTGAGATCCGGGGGCTTCCGAGCTCCATCCGGCGAATTCGATATTGGATGTCCTCCACCACTTGCCGATTCGCCGCGATGAGATCGCTGACGATTCCTATCAGGCCGAGCAGGAGCCCCATCGCCAGCAGGATGGCGCCGGTGAGCAGCGACTGGAGCTTGCCGACCGGTCCTTCCGAGGTCAGGAAGTAGTAGAGGAACCGCAGCAGCAGCACCGCTCCGACTCCACTCACCAGGACTCCCAGGTAGGAGAATACTTTCAGGGGCTCGTACATCGAGTAGATCCTGACCATGGTGCTGGCGGACCGCTTCAGGTAGAACCAGAGACCCGGGAAGAGACGGGACTCCCTCAGTTTCTCGTTGACCCTGACCTGGACGTGAGCCACCGTGAGATTCTTCTTGCCGGCCTGGATCAGGGTCTCCAGGGTGTAGGTGAATTTCGAAAAGACGTTGAGTCGCAGCGCCGCCTCCCGGCTGTAGGCCCGGAACCCGCTCGTGGAATCGAGAAGCTCGATCCCGGAGAGCCCCTGCATCACCCGGTCCCCAAGTCGGTGCAGAAGCTTCTTGATGACCGAGAAGTGCCGGATCCCCTGCACCTGGCGATCCCCCACGACCATGTCGGCCCTGCCTTCGAGGATCGGGCGCACCAGACTCTCGATGTCGCGGGCGTCGTATTGATTGTCGGCGTCCGTATTCACGATGATGTCGGCCCCCAGCTTCAGGCTCGTCTCGAGACCGGCCCGGAATGCTGCGGCCAGCCCCTGATGCCGGGGGAGCACCACGACATGGGCCACACCCATCCGCCGTGCGACCTCAAGGGTCCGGTCCGTGCTCCCATCGTCGATCACCAGCACTTCGACGGCGTCGACTCCGGGCAGCGCCCGGGGCAGGCCGGCGAGAGTGAGCGGGAGGGTGGTCTCCTCGTTCAGACAGGGGATCTGGATGACGACCTTCAAGCCTTCTTCCCCGCTCGGCCTTGCTGGACCTTCCCTTCTTCCTCGGTCCCGTAGCCGTAATAACGATGGTACGAATAGGCGTAGCGACCCGCCTCGAGGTCGACGCTGTTCAGGACCAGGCCCCGTATGTTGGCCTTCACCTCGTCCAGCTTTTCGCGCGCGTGCCGGACCATGTCCCGGGCCGCGGCGCCGGGCCGGTGGACCATGATGACCGCCTCCGACCGTGACGCCAGGATGAGGGTGTCGGGGACCGAGATGATCACGGGGGAGTCGATGACCACGGCGTCATAGTGACTTCTGAAGTGCTCGATCACCTCGCGCATCCGCTCCGACCCCAGCAACTCGGAGGGGTTGGCCGGAATTTCGTGACACAGGAGGACGTCCAGGTTCTCGACGAATGAGTGCTGAACGGCGTCCTCGGGACGGCAGGACTCCTTCAGGAGACGGACGATGCCTCCCGACCCCTTGCGCGCGAAGTAGCGATGCTGGGAAGGACGACGAAGATCGGCATCGATGAGCAGGACTTTCCGGCCGCTCTGGCTCATGACCACGGCAAGGTTGGCGGAGGTGGTGGACTTCCCCTCGCCGCCCACCGCGCTCGTGATCAGGATCGTCTTGGGAACGGGGCGTCCGGTCGAGAACAGGATCGAGGTCCGGAGGTTCCGATAGCATTCGGCGGGGTGGGACCGCGGCTCATCGATGGTGACGAGTCTGGCCTTCCCCTCGGCTTTCCCCACGCCTCGGCTGAGGGCGAAACCGGGGATCACGGTGAGGAGCGGCAGACGGAGGTAGCGGACCGCATCTTCGGGATCCTTGATTCGACGGTCCAGGTTTTCCGCGAGGCTGGCCAGACCCACCCCCAGGACCAGCCCCAGCAGGAGCGCCACTGTGAGATTCCTCACGGGCTGTGGCTCGATCGGAGACCGGGGGGGCTCGGCCCGGTCCAGGACCTTGACGGCGGTGGCCTTGATCTGGCTGGAGAGCTGCGCATCGTTGAGACGGCTGAGGAGGTCGTTGTAGGTCTGCCGGTTCAAATCAACCGTCTGCTTGCGGAAAGAGTACCCCACCGCAGTCCTCGAGAGCGTTCGGGCTTGCGCCTTGTGGGCATCCAGGGCCTGGGAGAGGGCCGACTCCTTCTGGGTCAGCGCGGTCACCTCGGCCTGGAGATCCGCGATCTGGGACTCCGTGACCTGCGGCGGCGCTTCGGGGCGTGCGGTCGGCTCCCCGAGGCTCTCGAGCTCCTTCGCGATCCTTGCAACCTTCTCCTTGAGGGTGATGATATCGGGATGTTCCTCGCCGTATCGCTGCGACAGATTCCGCAAGTCCACCTGCGCCTGGACGTAATCGGCTTCCAGGCTCTCCCGCAGTTTTCTCTGAATCTCGGCGTCCAGTGACTCGGCCGCCGAGCTGTGGCCTCGCGCCGAGCGTGTCGTCCGATTCTTCTTCATCGTGGCGAGCCGGGTCGATTTCTCCATCCGCTGGAACCGGGTGGTGAGGTACTCGTCGTTGAGCCGGCTCAGGTTGAACGTCGAGAATGGATCGGCGTCATCCGGCGCGACGATTTTCTCCTTGTCCTTGTAGACCCGAAGATCCTCCTCCGCCGCCGCCAGCTTGGTTCTCTGCTCGGCGAGCTTGGTGGTGAGCCAGGCGACCGCCTGGTTCGCCATGGACACCCTCGATTCCTCATTGCTGTCGGCGTACTCGTCGGCGATGGCATTGGCGATTCGAGCGACCCGGTCCGGAATTCCTCCTGTCACGAAGACGGTGATGAGCTGCGTGTCGTCCGCGGTCTGGACCCGGACCCGGCGCTGGAGCTCCGTGGCCGCGCCGGATGATTTCTCCTCCAGCCGCGCCGGATCCACCAGCCCGTAAAAGCCCTCCTTCATCAGCCGCTTGACCGCCTCCTGCAGCAGGCTTCGGCTGGTCAGGATGGCGGCCTGGGTCTTGAGGTAGTCCCTCTGACCGAAACGCTCGCCCGGGATCGGATCGGAGGTCAACAGGCGAGGGCTCTCCCGTCCCGCCAGGAGAGTCATCTTCGCTTCGTAGACCTTGGGTTGGAAGTAGGTACCGACTCCCACCGCCACGGTCAGCGCCGCGGTGAAGCCGATGACGAGCCACTTCCGTCTCCAGAGGACCTGGAGGTAGCCCTGGAAATCGAATTGCTGTTCCTGATGAACTTCGTCAGCCATTCAGTTCCCTCGTCAGAAAGACCCCAGCGCCCGGAGGACCACGCTGAGAGTCTTCAAGAGTATCTGAAAATCCCGCAGGATTGATTGCTCCTGGACGTATTCGACATCCAGCCGGATCCAATCGTGAAACGAGGTCTTGCTGCGGCCATTGACCTGCCACAGGCCGGTGATGCCCGGCCGCACCTTGAGCCGCACGTCGCGCCAGGCCGGACAGAACTGCATCTCCCGGGAGGCCAGCGGCCGCGGACCGACCAGGCTCATCTCCCCCTTCAGGACGTTCCAGAGCTGGGGCACCTCATCGATGCTGTACTTGCGCAGGAGCCGCCCGAGGACGGTGGAACGCGGGTCGTTCTCGATCTTGAAGACCGGCCCGTCCACTTCGCTGAGGGGACGGAGCTGGGCCTGCATCGCTTCTGCGTCCTTGACCATCGTCCGGAACTTGACCATGCCGAACTCCCGGCCGTGGCGGCCGCACCGCCGCTGCCGGAAGAAGACAGGCCCCGGACTGGTGAACTTGACGGCCAGGGCCACCGCCAGGAGCAGCGGCGACATCACGACCAGGCCGAAGAGGGCCGTGGCCAGATCGAATCCCCTCTTGAACGTCCGGTAGAGCGCGTAGCGGAGCTGGCTCTGGGCGTAGCTGCCGGCGGTGGCCGCCACGCCCTGGATCAACATTTCGGCGTCGGCCAGGTCGAGCTCACCGACGTCCAGATCCTCCGGGATCGCCACCACCTCGCGGAGGGCCTGGTTCGGGGAGATCACCGTATCGGCCGCGAGGACGCACCCCTCGACTCTGGAATTCCGCTCCACGCGGGCTCCCGGAAGAAGCAGGCTTTCCCTCAAGAAGGCCCCCTCCTCCACGAAACAGCCGTCCCCGATACAGGTCGGACCGATGATCTGGACTCCGGAACCGATGACGCAGTCCCGGCCGATCATCACCGGTCCGTGGAGGGTGGCCGTCGGCGAGACCTCGCTGCCTCCTCCCACCCAGATTCCATCGGCGATCTGGCCCTCGAATCGATAACCGTTCACTTCACCACGGAGAACGGATCGATTGACTTTCAGGTAGTCGTTCATCTCAAGGACGTTCCGGCAGTATCCCTTGATCTCGCAGGCGAACACCCGCTTCCCATCCTGACGCAGCTGGGGAAGCAGCTGTTCCTTGATGTCGTAGTAGATCCCCTTTTCGATCAGGGGCAGGACCGCCGGATCGAAGACATAGAGCCCCGCGGGCACAGGGGAATTCTTTTCGCGGTCCGACAGGTTGCGGACCGTGATCCCCTCGACGCGGTCCCCGGCTCCGAGCCGCAATTCCAGATGGTGCCAGTCGCGGGATCCGTTGGTGACCCGCCGGACTCCCAGGGTGGCGAGGGCCTTCCGGGACTGGTGAAATTCCATGAGGGTCTTGAGGTCGGTGTTCAGGAACAGGCTCCCGTGAAGCACGATGAAGGGCTCCCGGCCCAGGAAGTCGGCCAGGGGCGGCAGGCATCCCGCCGTCCCCCGGGGGACCTCCTCACGCGAGTAATGCAGACGCATCCCGAGCCGGCGGCCATCCCCCAGAACATCCTCGAAGGGATGCTCGGCCGCGTTCACCGTCAGGGCGACCTCGCGGATCCCGCTCTCTTTCAACAGAGCCAGCACGTATTCCACCATCGGACGATTGGCCACCGGCAGGAGCGGCTTGGGCACCGTCCGGACCAGAGGCACCAGATGCGTGTCCTGGCCCCCGGCGAGAATCACCGCTTTCATCGCTGTCCTCCGCAAACGGCCGCCGGCAAGGTGGGCAGGGGCGCCGTCCCCTGCGTCTGCCCCCGGGCCACGCCATAAATTTCCTCGAGCTCCGAAACCATGCGCTGTCTTGCGAATCTCGTCTCGGCCACGCTCCGGCCCGCCGCTCCCATCCGCCGTCTCACGTCGGTGTCGAAGAGGAGCCCTTCCAGCGCGGCCGTCAATGCAGGAACGTCGCCGGGGGGCACCAGCCGTCCAGTGACTCCGGGGACCACCAGCTCCGGAATGCCTCCGACCGCGGTCGCTACAGCCGGCAGGCCGGAGGCCATCGCCTCCATCAGGGTGACCGGCGTGTTGTCGGAGAGCGTCGGGAGGACGAACAGATCGGCCCGCCTGTATTCGTCCGGCATCTCCTGCCTGGGGACCCTGCCGGTGATCTCGACTCCTGCCTCGCCGGCGATCCCCTCCGGCGGATCCCCCACGACCCTCAGCCGGAGTCCGGGATACCTTTCCCGCAGACGAAGGAAGGCCGGCAGGAGCTCGGCGATCCCCTTCGTGCTGTTGTTCGGACCGGCCACGTAGAGAAGGGTCGGCGGTCTCCCCGCCGGAGCGCGTCCCTCCATCCCGGCCGGTCGGAACAGGTCCAGATCGATCCCGTTGTAGACGACGTGCACCCGCTTCCTCCCCAGGAAGGAGTAACGGAGAAGGTCGCCGAGCCAGCGGGAGGGAACCACCACCTCCAGCCTGGAGGCCGCGAAGACCGCTTCCTTGAGCACTTTGTTCGCGACGGAGAGGCCCGGCCACGCCGTGCAGAACAGGCAGAACCGCTTCATCCCCTCGCACGACGGGGGTTCCGGCACCGATCGAACGCACAGCGGCCATTGATCGTGGATCGTCCAGAATGCCCGGCGTCGCCTCGACAGGAGCAGCGAAGCCAGGGAGAAACTCCGACCCTGGATGATGTGGAAGTGGATCAGGTCGGGGTTCAGCGAATCAAGCGTCCGCCGGAGTCTCCGCACGAGGGCGGGGCTCCAGTAGAGGTGCGACGCACCCTGCCCCTCAGCCGGGGGCATCGTCAGGGAGATCACCCGGAGCGCCCCCTCCCGGCGATCCGACTCCGATTCGCCGCCGTGGATGAAGGTGACTTCATGCCGGCGGGCCAGCTCCTCGGCGGACTCCCGCGCGATGACTCCGGCACCGGAATAAGGATATCGCCCGCACAGGACAGCGATCTTCACGCCTGCTCCTGTCCCTCGAACGGGGTACCGATCGGCCGGGGCAGCCCGGTGGCGGCGTAGCGGCTCAGGAACGCCTTGAACTGCCGCCAGTTCTCCTTGATGTCGTAGACGTTGCGGATCCTGGACACACGCTTCAGGATTCGCCGCGGCGTCAGGTAGTGCTCGATGTAGATGCGATTCATGGCGTTCTTGAGCTCGGCGGTCGACAGGTCGCACCAGGAACGCCCGGAGACTCCGTCGAAGTCGTGCCAGTCGGCCACCTGGTGCTTCACCTTCTCGTAGTACGGAGTCCCCGGGATCGGGGTCATCAGGCTGACCTGGATGTCGTCCGGCTCGGTCTTCTTGATGAACTCGAGGGTCTCCCGCAGCGTCTCCCTCGTCTCTCCCGGAGCGCCGAGCGCGTAGGTGCAGTGGACCCTGATCCCGGCCTCCTTGGCCCAGCGGATGGTGTCCTCCACTTCCTTGAGCGTGATTTCCTTGTCGATCGTCTCATCCAGGAGTTTCTGGGAACCGCTCTCGACGCCCAGCAGGATCTTCGTGCAGCCGGCCTTCTTCATCAGCCGGAACAGTTCGGACGTCGTCTGGTCGCCGCGGAAGTTGGCGATCCAGCCTATCTTCACGCCGCGGCGGAGAATCTCATTGCAGATCTCCTCGACGCGCCTCACGGTCACGTTGACGGTGTCGTCGTGGAAAAACACCTCCCGGGCCCCGTAGCGCTCCTGGAGGTGAACGATCTCGTCCACCACCTTCTCCACGCTGCGGAATCGAACCTTGTTGTTGAACATCACCGGAACCCACAGGCAGAACGTGCAGCGGAACGGGCAGCCCCGGCTCGCCATCACCATGAAGCAGGGATCCTGCGTGCGCAGCCCCACGATGTACTGGTCCCCCGGCACGAGGTCGCGGTCCGGCCAGGGCAATTCATCGAGATCCCAGATCAACGGCCTGTCCGGATTGACCACCACGTCACCCGCCCGCTTCCAGGTCACACCCGGAACGGACGCGAGATCTCCGCCGGAGTTGAGCGCGTCGGCCAGGTCGGGGATGGCCACCTCGAACTCGCCCCGCACGGCGGCGTCGACGAACGGCTCGGCCACCAGCTCCTGGTGGAAGACCGTCACGTGGGTATCGACCAGCACCGTGGCCGCCCCCGTCTTCTCCTTGGCCAGCCGGGCCATCAAGAGGTCGGTGTGGATCGTCGGTGTGGAGGTGGCGACGACCACGAGATCCGGACGCTCCTCCAGAAACCGCTCCACCGTGCCGTCGATACCCAGGCCCTCGGCGATCGAATCGACATAGAGGACCTCATAGCCCCGGTGCTTCAGCAGGGCGCCGCACTGGGCGAGCCAGAAAGGGTAGGCGTGGGGCACCTGCTTGGTGATCTTGCGCGGCAGCCGGTGGGGCCACCTGTCTCCGCTCCGGATCATCACCGAGTTGATTCGGTCGTCCGGCCCGTTCAAAAGCAGCACTTTCTTGATCATGACCATCTCTCCGATGCGGCGAATGTGTCTCGTGTCACGACGTCCATGCCTCCACGCGGGGTGGCGGGACTCTCCCGACCGCCCGAAGAATCCAGTAATAGAGGTACCCCGCCCCCAGCAGCATCCGGCGCTCCTGCGCGAAACTGACATCGGGCCGGCCGGCCACCCGCGACGCGGCGGCGGCCAGAGCGCAGAGTGAGCCCCCGAGCGCGAACAGGAGACAGTTCAAGGCGATGCCGGCGATTTTCTCCGTGCCGATGGCGGCGCGGGTGTAGCCCGAGTACAGGAGCCGCTCCCGGAAGAACGCCCGGGTCAGGCGCGAGGCGGGCACCAGATGCTGGACCACCAGGGTCGGAAGGTAGAGGATCCTGTGGCCGAGTTCGTGGGCCCGCGTGAAGAACTCGGTGTCCCCTCCGCCCATCAAGGACTCCCCCTTCCGATCCAGGTCGAGACGGAACAGTCCGATCTCCTGGAACAGGTTCTTCCGGAACGCCACGTTGGTGCCATAGAGCCAGGGTGACGAGGTCACCGGAACGACCTCCGGACCGCGGTCGCAGTGGATCAGGTATCGCAGGAGCGCATCGCTGAACCACACCGGCCGCGGAACCTCCCAGACCAGGTCGACCCGGCCGCCCACGATGGGTGCATCGTGACGCTCGAACCCCTCCAGAATCTCCGCCGCCCAGTCGTGCCGGGCCCGTGCGTCGTCGTCGAGGAAGGCCACGATCCCGCCCGCCGCTTCCCGGACGCCCCGGTTCCGGGCGGCGTCCAGTCCGAGCTCCGTCTCGCGGACAGAGCGGATATCGACCTTCGCGCGCGCCGCACACTCGGCCACGACCGCCGGGGTGGAGTCGGTCGAAGCGTTGTCCACCACCAGCACCTCGAACAGGCCTCGGGCCAGGCTCTGACGCTCCAGGCTCTCGAGCGCGCCTCGAAGGAGATCGGCCCGGTTGTGCGTGCAGACCAGCACCGTCAGCGGCTTGTTCATCGCCGATCCTCGAGGTCGAGCGGGCGCAGCGTCGAGCGGCGCGCCCGGGGATCGTAGGCGTACATCAGCGCGGGGCGGTCGGGGTAGAGGGCCGCCAGCGCGCGATCGGCTTCGGGACCGAGATCCCTCGCGTAGACGACACCGCTCCGAAAATCGAGAGGATTCCGGACGAGATCGCCGGGCGGCATCCTGCCGCTCCCGGTGGAGAGAAAGACCAGCGCGGAGGAGAGCCCCGATCGCTCCACTGCATCGAACAGATCCCGGTTGTGGCTCACCTTGTCCCGGTAGTGGAACATCAAGAACGGTATCGAACCGGCCAGGGTGAGGATGGCACCGAACCCGAGGACGAGGGCAGCCCCCCGCCTCACCTTCCAGCGAGGAACCACCCCGGCGAGCGCCTCCGGAGCCCGCATCCAGCCGGCCGACAGAAGAATGGCGAGATAGGTGATGCCGTCGTAGTAGTAGCGTGGACCGTACTCGTTGCCTCCCTTGTTCTGGAAGACCAGATAGGAAATCGCCAGGGCGGCGAGAGACATGGACATCAGCACCAGGACCGGCTCGCGCCGGAACCACTCCCGCCACCGACGCCCGCGGACGAGCAGCCAGAGACCCGCGAGGCTGCCGGGCGCGAGCCAGAACAGGAGCTTGAGGAGCCACCAGCCGGTGACCGCCAGATGGTCGACTCCCAGTCCAGGCTGGATGTCGCCGGGATCGTAGGCCGCGTAGCCGGTCCGCCAGAACGACCCGAACATCCGCTGGTCGTAGGCAGCCAGCCCCAGGACGGCCGCGGCCACCGGTGCCGCGGCGGCGGCCAGCATTCCCCACCGGCGCTCACGCGCCCAGCGTGAGGCGAGCCAGAGACCCAGGGGAATCGTCAGGGTCAGGGCCGGTCCCGGACGGATCCAGAGCGCGGAACCGCCGGCGAGTCCCGCCACGATGGCCCAGACGATACCCGCCCCCTCCGCAAGACGAATCACCGCGACCAGGAAGAGAGTGATCAGGAGGACCGTCGCCGGATGATTGAAGTAGGAGGCCGCGTTCAGCAGGAAGAACGGAGTCAGCAGGATCATTCCGATGACGGCCGGCTCGCCGTGGCGGCCCAGGATGCGTCCTCCGGCCCAGCCGGCCAGGATCAACGCCGCCGCCGACAGGAGAGGGTTCACCGCCCACGGGACTCTCGCCCTCACCCCCAGCGACAGGATCGCGGCCCACCCGGGAAAGGCCTTGGCGAAGAAGCGGCCCCGGGAGTCGTCCATGATGAAGCTCCGCGCCCGGAAGAATTCGGAATGGGGGGGCGCCTGGACCCAGAGTCTGCCGGCGGCGAAGATCCGCGCCTGCGTCAGATAGGAGTTCTCGTCCGAGGAATTCGGAAAATCCTGCAGGACCACGAACCCCACAGTCGTCGCCAGCAGGAACACCAGCACGCCGAGGAGGATCGATCGGCGCAGGGCGGGGATGGCCTGCAGGCCTTCGACCGCGCGCCGAACCCCGTCCGACAGGGTCCTCTCAAAGCCGCCGGCCGGCCGCTCCAGAAGCGCGGGAATCAGCGACAGGAAGAGCAGGAACAGGCCGCCGATCGTCCCGATGGCGCCGAACCCCCGCACCCGGTAGATCAGGCTCTCCTCCAGTCCTCCCTGAGGCGCCAGACAGGCCCGGACCAGGGGGCCGGCCAGGACTCCTGCGAGAAAGAGCCCGCCTCCGACCAGGGAGAGGGAGGCGCGCCAGTTGACCAGGGCCATGGCACCAACGGCCCCCGCCATTAGGGCGGCGATCAGAAGCGTGAAGCGGAGGAGCGCCATCTCAGCCGAATGCGCCTCCTGGAGCAGGTACTCGAGGGTGTCGTATCGGCCGACGAGTGTTCTCAGATTCCAGGCCATGAGCCCGAGAGCGGTGGCACCGGCGGCCAGCGCTCCCGCCAGGACCTGGCCGGGCCTGAGAATCAGTCCGACCAGCGGGACAGGGAGGCCCGCGTGGTTCACGGAGCCGGTGACCTGTCTCATCCGCGCTTTCTCCCATAGAGAGCGAGGGTCGATCCGTCCGGCTCCGGGAACGAAGCCAGCAATTCGAATTCCGAGAGCCTCTGCTCGAAATAGGCCTGCATCCTGGGAACCACGTCCTCCCACGGTGGCACCGCATTGGCGCCGTCCTTGGTGGCCAGGAAATCGTACCGATCGAAAGCCTGGTAGAAATCGTCCCGGTTGAAGGGATCGAGCCCCACCTCGACGGCAACGTGTCGCTTCATCCGGTTCACGAGCTGAACGACGGTCACGGGAATGTCCTGCCGCGCCGCGTAGTAGGCGATGCAGGGACCGTTCACCTCCCGCATGTCGGGAATCACGCCCAGCACGGGAACCTTGCCCGAGAGGTCCGGGCGTCTGGCCAGCTCCTGTTCCAGCCGGGCGACCAGCGGGCGGATGTTCCAGTCCCCCCGGTCCTCCGTCCGCCAGCTGCCCGCCAGACCGGTCACGGGGAGGAGGACCAGGATCCCCATCGCGATCAACGCCCGGCCCGCCGCGGCGCGACGCCACAGCGCGACCAGCCCTCCCGCCGCCATCACGAGGAGGATCGGTATCCAGGGAAGGAGATACCGGGACTGCTTGTTGGCCACGGCGAAGGTGAACAGGGCGTAGAGACTCAGAGTCCAGGTCAGAAGAAGCGCCCGGGCCCAGGCCGTTTCGCGGCCACGCCACAGGAAAGCCAGGATCCCGACGACCGCGGTGATCGTCAGGGGCCATCCCAGGAGTTTTCGCGGGAGCGCGTCGATATGGTACAGGACAGACGCCGCAGCGAAGGGAGCGGCGAACCCATCGGCCGCGCCGCCGGCATGGACGATGGTCTTGTCGACCAGGATCGGCAGAATCGGCACATAGTAGGGGGCCGCGACCATGCCTGCCGCCAGAAGCGCCAGCGCGAAATTCCCCCACCGGCGACTCCGCGGAACCGCCCCCTTCGACGGGGTGGTGAGACCCGAACCGAGCACCAGGAGCACCGGCGCCGCCAGGAAGAGAAAGAAGGTCCACTTGGTCAGCATGCCCGCTCCTGCGAGGACGCCGAACAGCAGGCTCAGGTCGCGCCGGGCGAACCGGTCGCTGGCCAGGAGCGCCAGCACCGACACGACCACCATCGCCGCCAGGGGAAGATCCAGCATGTACTCTTCGGCGTTCAGACGGATGCCCGGCGCGGCCAGCAACATGAGTGAGGCGGCGAGCCCGACCGGCGCCCCGAGGAGTCGATTCCCGAGCGCCCATGTGGCGATGACCAGAAGAACCAGGAAGAGAATCTGCGTCGCCATCGCCGTCTCGTAGGAGCGGCCGGCCACACGATAGAGGAGGGCGGTGAGACCCGGAACGAGCGGCGGATAATAGCCGGAGGGGGTCAGCAGTGGAAAATCCTCCGAGCCGTGGAGAATGGCGCCGAACACGCCGTTCGTCAGCGCGGACGGATGTCGCAGAATGCGCTCGTAGACCAGGCTGTCCCGCAAGTGGACCGATTGATCCCATCCCGGCGGAGTGCCTGTCTCCCGCAGGGTGGGGGACACGGCCGCGACGATCGCCGCCACCCCGAGCAGCAGGATCAACATTTCCTGTCCGGCCGGCCGCCGCTCGGCGCTCGCCAGCGAGATCATGACCTGGCCTCCTCACGGCGCTCGAGGTCCGCGACTCTTTCCGGCGCCGGGCCGCCGCCCAGGAGGAACCGCCCGGCCCCCTCGAAGAGAGCGACCAGATAGATCCCCTGCTCGGCAATGCCGCGTCGATCCGCGCGGAGGATTGCCCGCGACAGGTGGACGGTCCGGATGCCCAGCCGGGCGACGAATCGCCACCCGCTGATCCAGTCTCCGGCCAGGACATGCTTCGCGAAATAGCCGCCGGCGCCGATGCCATAGGCCCGGGACAGGCGCCGGTTCTGGGACGACGACCGCCAGGAGCGGTGCCGGATGACCGCATCCGGGGCGTAGACGATCCGCTCCCCCGCTCGCAGGATCCGGTGAATCATGTCCATGTCCTCGGCGCTCTCGAGGGCCGCTCCTGGCCCAAATCGCTCGTCAAATGGTCCCGACAGCCGCAGGACGTCGCGTGCGGCCGCGAAGTTGCCTCCGCCACCGACGCGCCAGGGGTGGGTACGCCTCGAGAAGACCGGGCATCCCTCGGGAGAGTAGACAGAAGTCGTGTCCTCCCGTCCCGCGACACCCTTCTCCGGCAGCGTCCGGCCCACCACCGCTCCCGCCCGGCCGGATATGATCGGTCCGGTCAACGCCTCGACCCATCGTGTGTCCGCGAGACAGTCGTCGTCGGTGAACGCGATGATCGCTCCGGCGCACTCGGGGATCCCCTGGTTCTTCGCGCGGGAGAGCCCCGTGCCGATTCCCCGGATGTACCGAACCGGCACCTTCCTCCCCTGGCGACCGTCGACGGCCTTCCGGGTCGCCTGGTCCCCGCTCTGATCCACGATGACCACTTCGGCCGGCGCAGGCGAGCAGGCCAGCACGGAGTCCAGGCAGTTCTCGAGGAGGGCGCTTCGATCGCGCGTGCAGATGAGGACCGAGACATCCGGACGTGTCGTCATCGCTTCCTCAATGGGACCAGAGACCGCAGCAGCGGGAGCAGTAGGGGAAGAGCCCGTCCTCCCGCATGGCGCGGCGGAACGCTCTGTAGGCATCGTTGTTCCAGATGTCCTGGAAGTGCTCCTTCCGCACGTTCCCGACGATCAGATCGGGGCGGTCGGAGCAGGGTGTGACGTCGCCGTTGGGGAGGATCTCTGCCTCCAGCCAGGGCACGAGGCAGCGGGTCTTGCCGAAGGCCTCCTCGGGGCGCGCGTAGTAGTCACCGACCTGGCCGGGATGGAGATCGGGCAGGAACCGGAGCTCCATCGCGCTCTTCCGCAGAGCCATCTCGCGCATCTGAGCGGCGATCGAGTCGGAGTCGAGCACCGACACATCCATGACGAAACCGCGCCACGACCCGGCGTGGGCTTTGAACTTCTCCATGAAGTAGGCTTCGTTGGCTCGTCCGATCTGCTCGGTGGTGAACCAGAGCTGGGACAGGATCATCCGGTCCGCCCCCATTCTCTCCACCGTGTCGTACGTGGGGAGGAGTACGTGCTGATTCCCGGGGGAGACGGTCGTGTTCACGATGATCTCAGGCTTGCCGCCGCTGCCATTCCGCGCCGCCCGGAGCGCCGCGACACCGTCGGCGATGCGCTTGAACGAACCGTCCATCCCGCGAATCCGGTCGTGAACGTCCGGGGGTCCGTCGACGGAGACCATGACGGCATCGACGCCGAGCTCGACCAGACGCTTTGCGTCCCGGGGAAGATAGGTGCCGTTGGTGTTGATGCTGCAATAGAGTCCCTTCGATTTGATGTACTCGACGAAAGGCATCAGGTCCCGGTGCAGGAACGGCTCCCCTCCCCAGAGAAAGACACCCGTGCCGTCCCCGGCCACGTCATCGATGACCGCGCGCAGGGTGGCCAGGTCCAGCTGCTGGATCTCATGTTCTTTGCTCAACTCATGAAACAGTCCCTGCTCGCCCCACTGCCAGCACATGGTGCAGCGCAGGTTGCAGCGGTAGGTCATCATGAAGGTGAGGAGCCGGGGCGACGACCAGCGATCCGGCATGAACGCCGGCCCGGTCCTCAGCAGGACGCCCTTGAGTCGTGAGGCCAGCTCATACGACATGGGGGAGACTCATTTCCGAGGCGTCACCACCGCCAGGTAATTGATCGCAAGATGTGTATCCAGGTTCTCGAGCGCGCGGGCCACTCCGATGCCGGATCGGGCCGCCGATCGGATCGCCCGCTCTGCGGACAAGGCGAGCAGGTTGAGCCCGAGGTAGATTCCCTTCAGAGGGACGGCCGCGATGCGACCCGGCCGGCCGTACCTGCGAATCAGGTAGTCCTCCACGCCCATCGCGAGCGCCGTATTCGCCAGCTGGGGAATGAGCCGCAGGTATCCGCCGTTCTCTTCGACGCGGACCTCGCCGAATTCCCCGAGCATCTCCTCGAGCTCACGACGGCTCCATCGATGGACACGGTCGCCAGGCGGATAGGGCCAGATCCCGATCGTCGTAAGGAGGATCCGGCCACCGGCGCGCGTCACACGGACAAACTCGGCGAGTGCCCGGCGATAATCCTTCATGAGATAGAAAGCCTGGGTGCAGAGCACCAGATCGAAGCAGTCCCCCCCGAAGGGCAGACGGGTCGCGTCCGATTGGACTTCCACGCCCCAGTACCGGTTTAGATCCAGCCCGACATAGCGGGACGCCCTGTTCTCGAACAAGCCTCGATAAGGCTTGTATTTGCATCCGACGTCGAGCACGTCGATGCCGACTTTGCCGTTGAGGGCGGCGGCCTGGCGTGTCAGACCGTCTGCGATCTCCTGCAGCATGAGGTAGTCGTGCTGCCAGAGCCGGGGTCTCGAGATTCGCCTTACGACTCGCGCGGCCTCCCGCCTTTCGTCGACCTGTCGCACAGCCGCCGGAGCCGGCGCGCTCATCTCTCCTCCATCAGGGTCGCAGGCTCCGCCCGCTCCCGGTTTCCCGACCAGGCGGCCTGGACGAAGCCCTTGACGAGCCCACGGGCGAAGGCCCACGAGGAGAGCACATCCTGGCGACGTCCCAGCATGATCGCCCCGCCCAGATCCCGACCGGCGTCCCAGACGTTCCTGGCCATCCGCGCCGCCATGTGCAGGTCCCCCCGGTGGAGATGCTTTCCATAGAAGGTCCCCTGCCCCACGCCGTAGCCGTGGTACAGCCTCACCTGATCCGGTCCTCGTCTCCACGATCGATGTGTCACCACCATCGTCGGCAGATACCGGATCGGAACCCCGGCGCGGAGGAGGCGGTACCCCAGATCGTTGTCCTCGGCGGCCGGTGCCGCGGTCCCCGGACCGAGCGTTTCGTCGAAGGGGCCGACGCTGCGCAGGAGATCAGCGGGGATGACCATGTTGTTCCCGAAGAGAACATCCCGGAAGGTCGGCCGCGTGTACGTTGTCTCCCGACCGTTCTCCCGGAGGGATGGCGCGGTCACCGCATCCCCTTCAGGAGTCTCCCCGACGACCCGGCCGGTAAGGACGCATCCCCCTCCCGTCTCCGATGCCGTCCGGCCGATCACCTCCAGCCAGTCGGCGGCCACCAGGCAGTCGTCGTCCGTGAAGGCCAGCCAGGACGCACGGGCCTCCTTCACTCCCAGGTTGAGCGCCGCGCTCTTCCCCCGGCGCGCGCAGCGGAAATACCGGAACGCAGGACCGTCCCCCGGCCCGACGGGACACGACTGCTCCTGCCGGCTCTGGTCGAGGATCAAGACCTCCGCCTCGGTGAAGCGGGTGGCGGACAGACTTTTCAGACATCCCGCCAGGAGCTCGGGGCGATCGGCGGTGGCGATCAGGACGGAAATTTTCGGAGTCTTCACGCCGTCCTTCCCGTCCGCTTCATCGCAGCCGCATCGGGCAGAACGGCGGGATCCCGGGCTTCACGAACGCCTCGCCAGTAGGCCCGCTGTCCCATCAAAGACTGGGCGTGACTCAGGTAGGACCCCCGCAGCGAGAGCCATTCCGCCACGGTCAACGATCCGGCCAGCGTCGCCCATGCAGGGGCGAGCGGATCGAGCGACGCCAGACCGGACCAGCGAGCCAGTCGTTTGAGCGGATGGGTTTCCCGTTCCGACAGCCTCAACGATGAGGCGAGCTCGGGATGCTTCCCGGCCAGCGCCACGTCGGCCCGGCCGACGCAACCCAGGTCCCGCAACCAGGCCGGGAAGCTCTTGTCGTAGATCTGGCGGGCCACGGCCCGGGAGGTGAAACGGACATCGACTCCCTTCTCGCTCAACCGCCAGCCCAGGTCGTAGTCCTCGTTCCCGTAGTCTACGAACGTCTCGTCGAAGCCGCCCAGACCCAGGAACAGCGCACGATCGATCGAGGCGTGCCCGAAGGACCAGTCGTCGAATCGCATCCGGTAACCCGGCGCCGAGAGGCGTCGTTCCATGTCGCGGCTCCAGGCTTCGACCCCTTCCTTCAGGAAGGACCTGCGCACCTCCTCGACCAGCCTCAACGCTCCAAGCACGACCCTCTCCGGGGCATCGCCGTGCTCCGCGAGGTGGACCGCCGCCAGATCCGGGGCGGCTATCATGTCGTCGTCGAGGAAAAGGACGATCTTGCCCCGGGCCGCTTCTGCGCCGCGGTTGCGGGCCGCGGCCAGGCCCCTGTTCCTCTGCGCGATGACCCGCAGACGCGGGGCGGTTCCCAGATCGTCGAGCAGGGCGAGCGTTCCGTCGGTCGAGCCGTCGACGACCACGATGACCTCGAGATCCGCTCCGACGTCACGCTGATTCAGCAAGGCCGGAATGGTCCTCGCCAGAATCGATCGGCGGTTGAACGTCGGCACGACCACCGAGAGTCCCGCCCGGCTCACCGCGCCACCTCACGGACGACCGGGGACCGTCTCGAAAACATCTCCCGAATCCGCGCTCCCACCCATCGCCGCACCCCGTAGCCGGTGCGGGCCTTGAACGCGAAGGACCGGACCGAGTCGTGGCAGGAGATCTCCGTCCGGCGCAGCGCGAAGGGATCCGTCTCCCGCCCGTTCCCACCAGGCTCGCTCGAGCAGGCCCCCGCGTACCCCGCCGCCCTGACCGACCGCCGACACCTCTCGTCGAAGAGCCCATGCGGGTAGGCGAAGAAACGGACTGATTGGCCAAGCCGGTCCTCGATCGTTTTCTTGGAACGACGGACTTCGTCCTCGAGCGCCCGATCCGGCAGGTCGGGCAGGAAAGGGTGCGTCCGGCTGTGCGCCCCGATCTCCATTCCGCGGGCAACGAGCCCCGCCGCCTCGTCCCAGCTCATGAGAGCCCGGGGGGCGTCGCCGTGGCGCGCGTCCCAGGCATTCGTCTCTCCCACCCGATCGCTCACCAGAAAAAAGGCGGCTCGGAAACCGAACCGCTCGAGAACCGGCACGGCATGATCGAGGAGGCCCCGGTACCCGTCGTCGAAGGTCAGGGCCACGGCTTTGGGGGGGGACACCCGCTCGCCGCGCACGACCTGGAACACCTCGTCCAGCGACAGGACCTTGTATCCGCCCTCGTCGAGCGCGGTCATTTGCGCCTCGAACTCCTCCGGTGTCACACCCCACTGGCGCAGTCTGTGGCCCGGGTCGGGATCGACCCAGTGGTACGCGAGCACGTTGATGCCGGAAGCGTCAGGCACGGCGGCTCATCTCCTCGAGATCGCTGTCCCGGACTTGAGGGAGTCGGAGGCTGTCCGGCTCTCGCTCGGCTCCGGACCGACCACCCGGAAAATCTGCACGTCCTCTTCCTGATGGACCGGCCGTAGGAAGGACGCTCGAGACAGGTCGTAGGCGCCAACTTTTCGCTCTTCCGGACCGTAGAAGACGTAATCCACGCCGAAGCGGCGCAGGAGATCCATCCGCTGCTCATCGCTCCAGCCCGGGCGGAAGAAGCCTTCGAGGTCAGACTGCCGACCTTCAAGATCACCCGTCAGCTTGTCCTCGCCGATGAAGACGCGCTGGCCGGAGAGCCTGGGAATGTAGTTGCCTGTGGGATAGGTGGAGAGAACCAGCGCATCCTTCGGTATCTCCCGGCCCATCCACTCGAGCGCCGCCACCTCCGTCTTCGGCAGATAGGTGGGCCCGGATACCTGGGTGGCTTCGTAGAGGTAAGTCAGCGTCAGATTCACACTGCCCAGGCAGCACAGCACGATGGCCGCCGCGCTGGCGGCCCTCACCCCCCGCCATCCTCTGAGAAAGCCTGGCCACCACCGCTCCGCCGTTCGCCGACGGCGCCGGAGCATCGTCAGAAACACGGTGCGGCGGAGCCCCTGAGTGGCCAGGATCGCCAGCGGGATCTGGGCCCCGTTGATGAGATGCCAGCGCCAGTTGAACTTCGGGAAGTAAGCGACTGCCAACGCCACGAGGAGCCACGCCTTGGCCATCCGCTCCCCGGCGCTGCGGTTGGGACGCAGGAAGCCATCGAACGTCAAGAGCACGATCAGAAGGCTGGCACCGAGACCGAGGGCCAGTCGAAACGGATCCGGAGTAAAAAAATCGAGCCGATCGACGACGTTTCCCCACATCGGCTCCCGGGACAGGGTCCAGCGATTCAGGAGCAGGACCGGCAGCGGCAGACCCACGATCGCGGCAAGGTAGAGCCATCTCCGGGGCGCCGGTATTCGCTCCCGAACCAGCCATTCCAGAAAAACGTAGGCGACGGCTGTGGGAAGGAGCACGACCGCCTCGAAGGTGTGGCTGGAAGCGAGGATGGTCGCGCAAAGTCCTCCGATCAGCGCCGGCGCGAATTTTCCTGCCCGCTCCGCCTTCAGGAGACCGAGGAGACACCCCACCATCAGCGCCGCCGCGAACACGAAATGGGGATAGACCAGCATTGCGTGAAACAGGCTGGTCTCGACCAGCCAGGAGTCTACCGTCTTGGTATGGATGCCGATGAGGCGATAGACGAGCCGCGACACCCAGACGAACCCCACGCTGAAACAGGCGAGAATCAAGGCCATCCGGCGGTACCGGACCCGGCGTATCGCGGTGGCGATGAAGGCGTAGGTGACCAGGACCAGGGAAACGATGGAGAACCCGCCGAACAGCCTGTGGACGAAATCGAGACTCCATCCCGTCGAGCCGGCGAGGCGGCCCAGTACCAGGTAGATGAAGTTGAAGAGAGCCGGAGGATTCGGCTCCGGCGTGTAGTTGTTGGTGAAGAGAAAACGTCCTTCGGCGGCCTGTCGCATCAGCGCCAGGTAGACGTTGTTGTCGTCGATGGCCGCCACACCGATCAGACCCATGAACCGATCGGACGGCGATGTCTTGCGGAAGGCGACGCCATACGGTGTCCAGGCGATCGCCAGCAGCAGCGCGGCGATCAGAAGCGGAAAGATCCATTCTCTCCTGCCCACACGGCCGGTCATCGGAACGCCTCCGCCCAGACTTTGCCCACCAGCCGCCGCTCCTCCCGGAACGCTCCCGACAGGGCATAGATCAGGCCGAAGCCGGCGAGACAGGAAGCGGCCCGCAGACCCACGATCGGAATCGAGGGATTGGGGGTCACGCTCTTCCAGGCGGCCATGAGCATGAGGAAGGGAAGAGCCGTGAGAATCGGGGCGCCCACCGATCGAGTCAAGAATCCGGCGGCATCGAGGCCCGCCCACCGGGTGGCCCGGACGATCACGATCCCCGCGTCAACCACCACGATCGACACGAGAGTGCCCAAGGCCATTCCGAGGAACCCCAGGGTGGGATAGAGGACGAGCGCCAGAACCAGATTGAGAACGTATCGGACTGTTTCCGCGCCCAGGAGCACGCCGATGCGGCCCGATCCGAACAGCAGAGTCGACGAGGTGAGGGAGGCTGCGATCATCAGGTTCGCCAGGGCGAAGGCCGCCAGGACCGGATAGCTCTGCTCGAACCCATCGCCGACCCACAGGCGCAGCAGCGTCGGGCCATCCACCAGGAGAATGGTGACCAGCGGCAGGGCGAGCGCGAGATTGACCCGGGTCCCGACCTCGAGCAGGCGCGCCGATCCCGAGCGCTGGCCCAAGGCCTCCATCTCGGAGGCCATCGGGAAGAGAACGCCGGAGATCGGCTGCAATCCCTTCGAGACGAAGGACGCGAGAGTGACCCCGACGCTGAAGACGGCGACGGCCGCCGGCCCGGCCAGAACCCCCAGCAGAAGAAGATCGGCGTTGTCGAACAGGGTGCGAAGGCTCTCGTACCCGAACGAGAGCGCGGAGAAGATCGAGACGTCGGTGGACACCCCGCGCCATTCCGGCCCACCCGTCAGATGAATCTGGGGCGCGACCCGCCGGATCACCAGCCACCGGGTGAGGTGCCCTCCGATCGAGGTGGTCAGTTGGATGCCCCCCAGCGACAGCAGGCCATGGCCGGTGGACAGGAGGAAGAACGTGGCGCCGAGGCGCGACAGCGCCCACACGATCTCGACGGCGTTGAGCTCCTGGAAGCGATGGAGCCCGGCCAGGACGCTGCGGGTCACGCCGAACGGAAAGGAGACCAGGAAGTTGATGGCGATCAGGATCAGGAGGGCGCGGGCCGCCGCCTGCTCCGCAGCCGGCACGTGGAAGAAGCCCAGCGTCGTGAAGCTCGCCAGAGTGAGCGCCCCGCTGGCGAAGACTCCCACCGCCAGGTAGATCCGGAAGATCGAGCCGATATCGCGGCTGGCGTCGCCGATCCTGCCGCTCCCGGCCAGCCGGGCGACCGCCCGGACGCCGGCCGCTCCGCTCCCGGCGTTGAGGAAGCCCAGGTAACTTCCGATGGCGGTCGACAGGACCCAGATCCCGTACGCACGCGGACTGAGGTGCCGCACCACGAGCGGCGTCAACAGGAGCATGACGACCCCGTTGACCGCTGCGCCGGCATACCCGGAACCGATGTTCCGCGCCACCCGCGACACGCTCATTCAGCGTCCTCGTCGCCAGAAAGCACCGCGGCGGGAGTCCCGAGAATCTTGCGCACTGCGACCCGGGCCCGCGCGAAATGGCCGGTCTCGTCTCGCTCGAGGTGCCGGAACTTGTTCAGGCAGTAACCGGCCCAGGCGAGGGTCAGAAGCGGCGGCAGGAGTTCCCGCGGAATGTTCATGGCAGCCGCATAACGGCCCAAAGTGCGACGCAACTCATGGGCCAGTGGGTCCCGCCCGTGCAGGAGCCGCTCGAGGGCAGTGAATGGATCGTGCTCAATCTGTCCCTCGGTCCGCAACAGGACCCACAGACAGAGGTCCATGATGTCGTACGCGGGCACCGAGAGCTCATCGCAGAGCTCCCAATCGATCACGCCGTAGTGCTCATCGTCCCCCAGGATGTTCTCACCGCAGAAATCTCCGTGCGCCAGGACGGCGGGCAGACTCCCCCCGAATCCCTCCCGAACATTCCGCGCCGCCGCTTCCAGCAGCTCCCGCGAGCGGCCGGTCCGATCCAGCTTCACGCTGAACTCCTGAGTCCAGGCCGAAATCAGTTCCCCGCGTCCGGTTCGGGTGGCACGCCCGAGCATGGCGCTCCAGTCCGCGGCCCAGGCCAGGAACCGGCGGAGGCGACCGTTGAGACGCATCCCCGGGGTCAGCCACGTCGATACCTTTTCGCCGCGAAGGGCGCTCTGGAGGAGAGCGTGACGACCACCCACTTCTCTGTAGAGGAGAAGCCGCGGCACCGAAGCCGCGGGGATGGTCTTCTGGCAGTCGCCGAGGGACATGAGTCCGCGGCGCTCCCTCTCCAGGTAATGGGCTCCCGCCGGATCGAACCCCACCTTCCCCACCGCCGACGGAAAGGGGTCCCCGGTGAGGAAGAAGAAATAGACCGACTGGTCGGCGTAGTCCTTCTCTTCCTGAGGGCGATGGATCATCAAGATCGAGACTTCGCCTGGAGGGACGCCCATCGACTCCGCGGCCAGTTCCCTGTACGTATTGGACAGAGCGTCGATCATGCTTCTCTCCGGGCCACCACGATCAGGTTCGGGAGGAACAACCGGTGCAGGCGCAAGGCGCACAGGCAGCGGGCACCGAGCGCGAGCAGCCGCTGCCGGGGACCGCGAACGCCGACGGCGAGACGCAGGAAGTACAGGAACGGCTCCGGCCGATCGAGAGGCACCAGGATCCGCGGCGAGCGCAGCGACGGGTAGGCGTAGAAGGTTTCGATCGTGTCGAACCCCTCCCGGCGGGCGCGCCGCAAGACCTCGCGACCCGCCAACCCGACCCAGCGCCTCCTTTCCAGGACTACGACCCACTGTCCACCCGGAGCCAGGAGCGCCCGGAGGCGCTCGGGCCGAGCCGGCGGATGCCCGTTCGTTCGATCCTCGAGCATCAGATCGAAGCTGGCCGTCCCGGCCGGCTCGGGCTGATCGTTCCAGGACTCCAGTCGGACTCCCATCTGGCGCAGCGAAGAAAAGAGAGTGGAACCTTTGCTGGCGAACTCCACCGCTCTCTGACCGGGGCGCGGGAAGAGCAGGCTCCGCCACAAAGGGCTTGCGCCCCCGATTTGGGGCACCGCCTCCGGCTGGGCGGGCATCGCAACGGGCAGGAAGATCGACGATTCAGTTGTGCTGGTCACCGCGTACAGCTCCGCCATTGAGAGTCTCTGGCTCCCCGCCAAAAATATCTGAAGACAAACAACTTACCTCTAAAGACCGCCTGCAGAGGCCAGCGGCTGGAGCAGATCGGGATCGCACTCCAGGGCCGCCTGCCGGCGGAAGAGTTCAAGCAAGATGCGTACCCTGTCGCCACTCCTGAACGTCATCGACACCCGTCCTTCGAATCCCGTGAACGGACCCTGCAGCACTCGGACTCGAGTTCCCGTGTTCAATCGGACGGGCCGAAGCAACTGCCGGATGCCATCTTTCTCAATCTGTCGTACGGAAGCGAGGGTCGCGTCGGTGACCGCGAGGGGCGTCGTACCGCTCATCAGCACTCTGACGAGACCGGGTTGCCACCGCAGCCGCGCATAATCCCGGGCGAATTCGAATCGGGCGAAGAGGTAGCCGGGGAAGAGGGCGGCTTCCCGCCACGAGGGGGAGTTCCCTCCTCGGACCGGCCTTCGGATCCGGGGACAATAGACCTCGAGCCCCGCCTGGTTGAGTGCGGCCTCAACGGGGCGCTCTTTGTTCGGCTTGGTCTGGATCGCGTACCAGGGCATCGCCAGTCCTTTGTCCCGGTCCTAGAAGACCTGGAAAACCAATCCAAGGAAAAGTGTGTCCACAGTCAAATCCTCGCCCGAGCCCTCGGCTGCCGTCTGCTTGCGCCGCCGGGCTTCTCCCGAAATACTGAATCGCGGATCGAGTGTGACCGAGCCCCGGATGGCGCCACCGGTGTACGTGAGCGCAGTCCGATCCCCCGATTCGAGAACCGAGTCGCGGGTCCCATACTCACCGAACACCCCCAGCGAAGCCGACCGTCCGACGGTTCCCGAGATTCCGGCATAGGCGTTCTGCGCCACGGTCACCGTGGCGACGCCTGCGTCGGCGTCCAGGCTCCGGCGGTAGCCCGAGACGAAATCGAAGCGCCGGAAGGGGTGGTGCAATGTCGCCGCAGCCATCAGCCAGTTGCGGCTATCCCCTTCGCGGGTGACACGCGACACTCCCGTCGACAACACATACCCGGCGCCCGCTGGGGGCCCGTGGGACCAGGACACGTCCACCCTGTGGGCCTCTGCGTCGGCGGTCGACTCGCTGAGGAAGTCGAAACGGGAGTAGCCGTACGTGGAGGAAACGCTGTCCCTCAGCCCGACCTGCTTCTGGATGCCGAGACGGCCGGAGTAGGTATTGACGTCGACTGACGGCGTCAGATCGAGCCGCTCGAGACGGGATGAGCCACCGACTTGCAGGACGAGCGATCGCGACACGCTGGTATCGAATCCTGCGTCGGATACGCTCCGCCAACGATGGGTCTGCCGCGTGAGAATGATGGTTTCGTCCGTCGGCGCCGCCCCTATCTGGAGCGGGTTGCGGCTGTAGAAAAAGTGCTCGAAGAGATTGAGGTGGGTGCGACGGGTGACGAGGTATCGGCCATCGAAATGGAGCGCATGATTGATCGTGTCGAACTGATTGTTGCTCCCGTACCGTGTGTAGAAGGCATCGTAATTCGCCGACCAGTCCGTCCTCTGGCTGCTCTTGTGATCCGCAAGACCGGCTCGGAGGTCCGTGATGGAGTCGCCGTTCGATCCTCCGCTGTCGGACCGCAGGGCGGGATTGGTCGTGTATCCCCCTCCCACGCCGACGCTGAACTTGAAGTCACCGCGTGTCGGAGCCGCCCCATCCTGCACCTGGGCGCGAAGGAGTCCCGCCGGCAGACAACAGGCTCCGAGGAGCAAAAGCAGGATCCGGCGTCCGGTGCTGCGGGAGAGGACCTTTCTTGAGGTCACCGTGAAGAGGTCCAGTCTTGACCAGATCTTGATCACGGAGGCCTCAGGCGTTGTACCTACACAATTTCGCGCGCATGAATACCCCGAGGACCCGGTAGCTGCCATCAGGTACTCACCTGGATATCCGATTGGAGAAACCCTGCCCGCTGGTCTGATAATCGGTGTCGGACCGGCAAAATTCCTTGTCCGGTTCCTGCCGAAAACGCATCGGGGTTTTGCCTCCGCCACGATTTCGATCCGCGTGGGCGTCGCTACGCCCGGCGCAGCACGCCGGCCTGATGCGGAACCTGATGTCCTGGGCAAGGATTTGCAGGGTCGTCTAAGCCCAATCTTCCAGGCCACGATGGGATATATGCGGACCCGCCATCCCGTGGCGGAGCAGGAGGAACTTCTCGATCTCACCGGATCTGCTCGGAAATCCTGCCTGTGATGACCAGGTTGGGCGTACCAATGCGGTACCACGTCTCTTGTGGAAGAATCTGTCTGGCAGACCCAGCCCTGACTTGGAAGGAGACGGCCTCACACCCCTCCACTCTGGATATCCGGGCCTGAGACTGTGCGAGGTCGTTCATCGACAGAATTCTCATGTAAAATTGACGTTAAAATGTCGCTTGGAGCATGAATACACTTAGAATGTCGCTGGGGACTTCGGCTTCCCGGCCAGCGGCCACACGAAGCCTCAGACCCTACGACGATCTCGTAAGCACTGACCTCTCGGAGGGTTGGCAGAACCCCTACCCTGCAGCGTGACCACCCCACGTCGTCACTAGCAGGCGATCAGAAATCTATTCGAGATTACGTTCGAATATACCGGGTTCCTGGGGGGAGTCAAGGAAGAATATCATGGGGTGGAGCCATCAACTCTTGGTTTTTACAGTTTGGAAATCTCCCGCCGTATCAGCACTTTCGAGACAGGCAAGAGTCATCTCGTAATGAAGCCTGCAAGGCACATCTCCCTCCCATTCGACCCGCACGGTTCGGGCTCTCTGCGTGACGCCGTAGGAGGGAGAATGCAGGTCATCCTCCACCCACGTCCGTCTGCCTTCCGGAGATCGTTTCCACAGGAAATTCAGGATCAGTCCACGTTCGTGGCTACGGGCGGTCCAGCCTTCGTGCCCGGACGTGACGCTCCAGCCGGGAGCCAGGTGGAAGCTGGCCAGGCACCGGTGCCGGCCGTTCCCATCGAGCCGATCCTCGATCTGGATGTTGCTGCTCGATCGGTTCATGAGCACGCTCCGGCGATGAACGACACCGGCGGGAAGACGCCGGTATCCCTGGTGCTCGGCCCGCAGATAGGCGTATCGCTCGCGCGAGCGCCAGCGCAGCACACGGGGGGCGTCCTCCGGAATCAGACGGAATGGCTCGTCGGGAAACGGATTGATCTCCTCGTCGTCGACCTGCAGGACATTGTGCGCGCGCGTGGAGCGGAAGCGGTTTCGCAGCGACAGGTCCGAGGCGTAGAGGCCGGTGCCGCGATCGGGCAGGACCTCCAGGCCGAAGGCATAGAGATCGAAGGCCAGAGTGTCGTTGTGGGCGTGGCTGCCGTTGTTTCTCTGCCCGATGCCTCCCGCGTCCACCACCATCTGGATGCTCCCGGCGCCCAGCTGGTAAATTCCTGCGTGCCGAAAAGCATGACAGCGGAAGCCCGGGGATACGTCGAGGGCTCGCAGCGAGTCCCTCCAGGCGAGAAACGGCCGTCCCAGTACCCAGGCCCCTTCCACCCAGGCGTCGCCGGCGAGCAGGAGCCATTCCGATCGGCGGAAGAGATACGCCCCCAGCGCCAGGAGAGGCCTCCAGTCGCGGCGCGGACGATGGTATTGAGAGAAGATGAGGAAACGGCCGTCGTCGTTGTCTCCCACTTGAGGGAGCGTCCCGTCGGGCCGAATCAGGATCGCCACCGCCTCGATCATTTTTTCCAACGTCTCGAGATAGGGCCCGGGGAAGGCCCCCCCTCTTTCGGATTCCAGGAGCGCGGGAAAGAGGAACATCTCGGTGACGAAGGCGTGGTAGGAGAGAGAGGCTTCATAGTGGAGCCCGTCCGCCGTGACCTGGCGCTGCATCTCGGAAAGCAGTTTCTCGCGGGCGAACTCTCTCCAGTTTCCGGCCTCGCGGAACTCGGCGAGACCGAGACCACAGAGGTACAGACCGGAAAGGTTCGAGACGTAATGGTTCCCCCGAACCGGACCGTCCTCCAGGTTGTCGAGGATGAATCGGGCGTGGAGGAGCAGGGACTTGAGCAGCTCACCCCAGAACCGGTCGTCCCCCGCCCCGCGGAGAAATCCTTCCGAGGCCAGGATCTGCGCAGCCCTGATCGCCACATCCATCGTGCAGCTCCAGTTGATCCCGCGATAGACGGGGTTTTCCGCCACGAACGAGGCGATGTGGGACACCGCGCGCTCCCTGAAGGCGGGGTCACCGCTCAGCGCCGACGCCATTCCCAGCGTGGGGAGATGCTGGAGACGGGAAATCTCCCAGGGAACCTTGTAATCCTGTCCACGATCGGGTGCATGGACCATCTCGAGAGAATAGACTCCGCGCTCCCAGCGCTGGCCCGACTTGAAGTCGCGATGCCAGTCGGGATTCGGCCCGAGATTCACGGGCCCGGACCCCAGGAGGTCGAAGATTCCGTCCGTCACGGCGCGTGCCGCCGCCAGGATCGGCTCGCACGAGACGGGCACCGCATCTCGAAGAGTGCCCGCGGTCGTCGCGCAATGACTCGAGGCGGGGACCAGCGGGACGCCCTCACGGCGTCGCGCGACCAGGTCGGCCAGCGAGGACGCGGGGGAGGTCATGCAGGAAAGCAGGTCGGCATCGCTCAGGTGGGTGACGCGCCGGCGGTTCCGGAGCCTCCGCGCGTATCGCACGACTCGTCCCGACAGGCGGCGCAGTCCCTCCCCCGCCGGAAGGGAAAGGGCCTTCCTGATGTCCCAGGTCAGATCGGCCAGGCGGTAAGTCACTGTGCGTGGGGTTGCGATCGCGGCCTGTCTACTTCGCACCCAATCAGCGCACCACCACCGTGTCGCCGGATTGGAGAGTCAGATTGTCGTCCGGCTTCTTGCCGGAGACGATGGCTTCATACGAGACCTCGATCACCTTCTCCCCCGAGGGAGTCTTGCGAAAGATCGCGATCTTCTTCTTCCCTCCGAACGGAGTGATTCCACCCGCCATGGAGATCGCCTGGAGCAGGCGCACCTGGGACTTCGGCGTGACTGGACCGGGGCGGACCACTTCACCGAGAAGGTAAATCTTGATGCTGTTGATCTCCCGGACGACGACCGTCACCGACGGGTTGCTCATGAATTCCTTCAGACGGACCTGAATCTCCTTCCCGAGCTCCGCCGGGGTCTTGCCGGCGGCGGCGATGTCCTGGATCAACGGCAGGGAGATCTTGCCATCCGGCCGGACCGGAACCTCACGGGTCAAATCCGCATCCCGCCAGACCGAGACCAGAAGCACATCCTCCACTCCGATGCGGTACTGCGGCTCCGCGGGGTAGACCTCCTTGGCCGTGCCCACGACCGGCTTCCCGGAACTCTCCTGCGGGCTCGGCTCCGCCGCTGGGGGCTGGTCCTGATCGGGGGAGGCGGCGAGCACCTGCGCCGGAATCGACAGCGCGATCCCGGCACACCAGAGAGCCAGAACTCTGATCAAACCTTCTCGGGCTGCAGTCATGGAAAGCGGCTCCGCTTGAGCCGCTGCCTTATCATCAACTGACGTGGGCGAGAAACGGCGTCGTTTTATTTTACAGCCAATTCTCCGACCGTCAATATGAAATGCAGCGACGCGTGGATGCCTCCGAGAGAGTCAAGAAACCGTCACCGTCCCGAAATTCCGGAACACCTACTCGGAGCCTGCCTCGTAAGGGCGGAAGACCGGCCTGTCGAGGCAGCGGTACTGCACCGCCTCGGCGACATGTCGAGGCTCGACCGACGTGGCGCCTTCGAGATGGGCGACGGTGCGGGCCACCCGAACGATCGCGTCATGCGCCCGGGCCGAGAGCCCGAGGCGACGGATGGCCTGCCGCAACATCTGCTGTGCCGAGGCCAGCGGCGCCGTCTCGATTCCCTGTTCGCGCCTTCGTCTCGCGGCCGCGACACGGGCGGCCACGACCGCGGAAGGTTCTCCGGGCGCGGCTCTCGCGAGGTCTCCGAGGGAGACCGGTGGCACCTCCAGGTGCATCTCGAAACGATCGAGAAGAGGTCCCGACACTCGCGAACGATACTGCGCCACCTGGGCCGGCGTGCACGCACACGCTCGATCGCTTCGCCCCAGCTGGCCGCATACGCAGGGGTTCATCGCCCCCACGAGAGTGAACCGGCACGGCATCCTTGCGGCGTAGCCGATGCGATTGATGACGATCGCACCATCCTCGAGCGGCTGCCGCAGGACGTCGAGGGTCGTGCGGCCGAACTCCGCCATCTCGTCCAGGAACAGCACGCCATGGTGCGCCAGGGTCACTTCGCCGGGTCGCGGCAGTCGACCACCCCCCACGAGACCCACGCCGCTGATCGTGTGGTGCGGGCTCCGGAAGGGTCTTGCCCTGACGAGACCCGGCTCGCGCAGGAGACCCGCGGCGCTGTAGACGCAGGTCACCTCGATCGACTCATCGAGCGCGAGCGGCGGCAGGATACCGGGCAGCCGCCGCGCGAGCATGGTCTTGCCGCAGCCGGGCGGCCCGATCATGAGCACATGGTGACCGCCGGCGGCCGCCACCTCCAGCGCCCTCTTGGCGTGCGCCTGCCCCTTCACCTCCGAGAGATCGAGTCCGAATCTCGACGAATCCGGCTGGTAGGTGGCGGCCTCGGAACGCTCCGCGCGTCGCTCTCCCCGCAGGACGGCGGCCGCGTCGAGCAGCCGCTCGACGCCGTGCACGCCCGGCCCCGGGACGGACAGCGCCTCCTCGCGGTTGGGGAGCGGCACGATGACCTCGTCGATCCCGCTGCTGCGCGCCAGGAGCGTCGCCGGCAGGCAGCCGGGCACCCGACGGACCGAGCCGTCGAGGGCCAGCTCTCCGAGAACGAGGATGTCGGCGAGCCTCTGTGCCGGAAGGTCGCCGTTCGCCGCCAGAATGCCGAGGGCGATCGGGAGGTCGAGGGCGGAACCCTGCTTGCGCAGATCGGCCGGAGCCAGGCTGATCGTGATCCGGCTCGGCGGCACGGTGAACCCGGCGTTCCGGATGGCGGCGCGCACGCGGTCCGCGCTCTCGCGCACGGCCGCGTCGGGGAGCCCGACGGTGTGGATGCCGGGCAGGCCGCGGTTGATGTCGCATTCGACGAACAGAGGGATCGACTCGATACCGAGGAGGGTGGCGCTCCGGACCCGGGCCAGCATGGACCGCTCCGGCGGCGGGGTGTCTTCAAGCAAGGCGCCCCCAGCCGCGACCATCGGCTCTCCGGGACGCGGTTGCGGTATGTGGATGGTAATTGCGCGCGGAGCCTTGCGTCAAGTCGACGCCTGCAGGCGATAGCCGCAGGCGGTCCGGGATCAGCGCGGCACGGTGCCCCGCCCGGAGCTGGCGACGAGACCGCTCCCCTCGCGGATGACCAGGAACTGGTCGGCGGCGACGGGGCCGATTTTCTCGACCCTCTTCTCATTCGCTGGCCAGCGGACCTCGATCGAGTCGACTTGCGCGGCGGCGCCGAGACCGACATGCAGGCGCATGTCGTTCTGCGACAGGTAGGAGGAGGCGCTGCGCACTTCCTGAACCTGGGTGCGGCCGGCCGCTCGCACGGTGACGCGCGCCCCGATTCCGTCGCGGTTGCAGCGCACCCCCTGGAGTCGCAGGGTGATCCAGTGACCGGCGGTGTTTCCGCCGTCGTTGCGCAGCAGCGTGACCCTGCGGTTGCTCGTCGTGAGCACCAGGTCGCGGTCGCCGTCGTTGTCGTAGTCCGCCGTCGCCAGGCCGCGGCCGGTGTCCATGGCGTTGAAGTAGGCGCCGCGCGCCCGGCCGACATCGGCGAATCTGCCGCGGCCGTCATTCTCGAACAGGAACGGCCGCTCGGCGTAGGTGATGATGTCGCTGTCCTGCTCGATATCGTCCATCGGGTGGCCATTGGTCACGACGATGTCCAGGTCGCCGTCGTTGTCGTAGTCGAACATGTCTGTCCCCCAGCCGGTCATCAGGAGACTGACCTCGCCCAGACCGGCCGGATAGGTATCGATGGAGAACGGTCCCTTGCCGCCGAGATTGCGATAGAACTCGTTGGTTTCGTGGGTGAGGTTGGTCACGAAGAGGTCCTGCCAGCCGTCGCCGTCCAGGTCGCCTGCATCGACGCCCATGCCGGACTGGGGCTTGCCGTCTTCGCTGCAACAGACCCCGGCGAGCAGGGTCACGTCCGTGAATCGTCCGTTGCTGTCGTTGCGGTACAGCCTGTTGGGCGTCGCGTCGTTCGCGACGTAGAGGTCCTCGTCGCCGTCGAGATCGTAATCGAACCAGACCACCCCCAGCCCCTTGCCACCCGGGTCCCAGATTCCAGAGCGGCGCGAGACTTCCTTGAAGGCGCCGTTCCCCTCGTTGTGGTAGAGCGCGTCGGGGAGCCCGGCGTAGGAGTCCGGGTGGCAGTAGGAGCGGCGGTTGGAACGCAGATTGCCGCAGAACTTCTGGTCGTCCAAGGTGAAATCAACGTAATTGGCGACGAACAGGTCCAGCCGACCGTCATTGTCGTAGTCGGCCCAGGCGGCGCTCGTCGCGTACAGGCCGTTCTTGACGCCGGCCTGTTGGGTGACGTCGGTGAACGTTCCATCGCCGTTGTTGCGGTACAGGACCGACGGGCCAAAGTTCGTGACGTAGAGATCCTCGTCTCCGTCGTTGTCGTAATCGCCGGCCGTACAGCCGTTGCCGTAGCCCGAGGCGTTGGCAACGCCCGCCCGGTCGGTCACATCGACGAACGTCCCATTCCCTGCATTCCGGAAGAGTCGCGAGTGCGCAGACCCGGCGGGACGCGGAGTCCCGGGGAGCGCCCCGCTCTGCACGAAGTAGATGTCCTCCCACCCGTCGCGGTCATAATCGAGCCAGCAGACCCCCGGGGGCACGGTCTCGAGGTAGTATTTCTGCCCCGTGCCGCCGTGCGTGTGGACGACGCCGTCCAGTCCGGCGGCGGCCGTGACGTCAACGAAGGTCACAGGAGCCGGCCCCTCTGGGCCGAGGGGCTTCGGCGGATCGGCCGCTCCGGCCCGGCCCGCCACAACCGGCACTGTCACGAACGCGCCCGCCGACAGGAGCACGATGAGCAGACCCGGCACACCCGGCGGCCCGCACTTGATCATCAGTACCCCAACTTCTCTTCGGGGATCGTCTGCAGGGCGGCGAATGTCGTGAGCTCCCGGTTGGACGCCTCCTGGTCGCCGCGCGCGAGGTAGAGGCCGGCGAGGAGGTAGTGCGGCCGGCTCAGCTTCGGATCGAGACTGGTCGCCTTCTTCAGAGCCTCGAAAGCCTCCTCGCGC
The DNA here is from genome assembly GCA_035635555.1 of Candidatus Dormiibacterota bacterium. NCBI lineage: Bacteria > Bacillati > Candidatus Dormiibacterota > Candidatus Dormiibacterota bacterium. The sequence continues at coordinate 44,738 of DASQAT010000026.1, read as the reverse complement.
CTCCCGAGCCGGATGAAAATCTGGCCGATCTCGTCGTAGATCGGTGCGTGGTCGGGAAAACGGACGGCGAGCCCCTGGTATTCCGCCAGCGCTTCCGGATACTTCTTGTCGAGCAGGTACTGGACGGCCGTCTGGCTGCTCGCCTTGACCCGGGCCTCTTTCTCCTGCTGTGACCTGCTGCGACCGCTCAGTTCGGCGTACGCCGCCTGCTGCTTCGCCGCTTCTTGCAGACGTCCAGCGCGGGCGCAGGCGTTCGCGAGATTGAAGCGCGCGCCGACGTGATTCGGGTCGACCTGCACGGCCTTTTCCAGGGAGGCGATTGCCTCCGGGTACCGCTTCAGGGCCATGTAAGTGAGGCCGAGGCTGTAGTAGGCGTCCGGCACATCCGGCTTATGCTCCACGACGTACTTGAGGTGCTCCTCTGCCTCGTCATACTGCCGGCTCTGGTAGGCGACGACGCCCAGGTTGTAGTGGACCATGAGCATGTCGGGATGGGTTTGCAGGACTTCACGGAGGGCCGCGGCCCCCGGGCCCAGCTCGCCCTGGTGCAGGAGTGTCCGAGCCAGGAGCAAGCGCGCCGGCACGTCCTCGGGATGGCCCTCCAGAAATGCCTGCAGGAAGGTCTGCGCCTTCCTGAGCATCCCGAGGTTCACGTAACAGATCCCCAGACTGGCGGTGATGCGCGACTCATCCGGGTCGATTCGAGCGGCCTGTTCGTAGGGCACGACTGCCTCGGCGTAGTCGCCGTCCTGGAACGCTGTTTCCGCGCGGCTCAGGAGTGACTGCAGCGTTTCGGAGGGATGCGCGCCCGGAGCGGTGGGTCCCGTGCCGCGTTCGTCCCGAGCGCAGCCGGAGCTCACGGCGCACAGGAGAGCCACGACCATGCTGCGGGCGTGGGCGGTGTCTATCAAGATCATATGTCGAGAGATCATAGCAGATCCCAAGGGCCACGCTGGAGAGCGGGGGGATCGGCTCGCCCTTCCGTAGCGCTTGATATAATCGGGCCCTATGAACGCCGACATCCAGGCGTCGATCGCGGTACTCCTCTCGGCCGGCCTGACGTTCCTTCTGTCGGGATGCAGCGGAGAGCAGGAGTCCTCAAGAGCGACGACCACCCCGGCCACCTCAACGGAAAGCGGCACGCGGCGAATGGCAGCGCGCCTCGACGAAATCACCGGCGGCCTCGATCCGGTGAAAAACGTGTTTCTGAACACGCAACGGGCCGCGCGCATGCGGGCCGAAATGGAGCAGACTCCCAGCGCGAGGGCAGACCTCCTGCCACTGCTCGCCGACGAGCTGTTGAGAGCCGGCAGGACTGAGGAGGCGATCGCGATCAGCCTGTCCCTCCTGCATCCCGACACGCTCCATGCTCCTCCTGCGGTCGGGACCCACAGATTCCTGGGCCTCTGTTACATGCGGTTGGGCGAGCAGGAGAACTGTGTGGCCCACCACGGCATCGACTCGTGCCTGGCACCGATCAAGGGGAGTGGTTTGCATACCGTGACGCGCGGCTCGCGATCCGCGATCGCCGAGTTCGCCGCCGTCCTCGGGGACCATCCGGACGACCTCGGCGCCCGCTGGCTGATGAACATCGCCTACATGACGCTCGGGGAGTACCCGGACAAGGTGCCGCCGAAATGGCTCATCCCGCCGAAGACCTTCGCCTCCGAGTACGACGTCGGGCGCTTCTACGACGTCGCGCCGAAAGCCGGTCTCGCGATCCAGGGGCACGCGGGGGGCGCCATCATGGAGGACTTCGACCAAGACGGCTTCCTCGACGTGATGTTCTCGTCCATGGGGGTGCAGGACCAGCTCCACTTCTTCCACAACAACGGCGACGGCTCGTTCACCGACCGGACGGAGGCGGCCGGTCTCATGGGCGAGACCGGCGGCCTGAACATCATCCACGCCGACTACGACAACGACGGACACCCCGACGTCTTCGTCCTGCGGGGCGGCTGGATGCAGAAAGGGGGGCGGTATCCCACCTCGCTCCTGCGCAACAACGGCGACGGGACGTTCGAGGACACGACCGAGAAGGCCGGCGTCCTCAGCTTCCATCCGACGCAGACAGGGGCCTGGGGCGACTATGACAACGACGGGCGGGTCGATCTGTTCATCGGCAACGAATCGAGGGCAGGGGACACGCACCCGAGCGAGCTGTACCACAACAATGGGGACGGCACCTTCACCGATCGCTCCGTCGAGCTGGGGAACACCGATTTCGGCTACGTGAAGGGGGTCGCCTGGGGCGACTTCAACAACGACGGAAGGCAGGACCTGTACGTCTCCGTCCTGGGCGGCGACAATCTCCTGTTCCGGAACGACGGCAGGAGGGCCCGGCCGGGGCCGCGCGGCGAGGAGTGGCAGTTCACCAACGTGGCGGCTGCCGCCGGCGTGACCGGTCCCAGGGACAGCTTCTCGACCTGGTTCTGGGACTACGACAACGACGGCTGGGAGGACCTCTACGTCGGCGGATACAAGATCACCGACCTGTCCGACGTCGTCGCCCTGCACTTGGGGGAGCCGACGCGCACCGCGCTGTCGCGTCTGTACCGTAACAGGCATGACGGAACATTCGAGGATGTCACCCACGCGGTGCGTTTCGACCGAGTGGCGTTGCCGATGGGGTCCAACTTCGGCGACCTCGACAACGATGGGTGGACGGACGTCTACATCGGGGACGGCGAGCCGTGGCTCGGGACTCTCATTCCGAACCGGCTGCTCCGGAACGCCGAGGGGAAGACGTTCCAGGACGTCACCTACTCGGCCGACGTCGGCAATCTCCAGAAGGGGCACGGCGTGGCGTTCGGCGACATCGACAACGACGGCGACCAGGACATCCTCGAGGAGATGGGCGGCTGGTTCGAGAGCGACATGGCGCCGGCGGTGCTGTTCAAAAACCCCGGCCACGGAAACCACTTCATCACGCTCCGCCTCGAGGGCCGGCGCTCGAACCGCTCGGCGATCGGCGCGCGCATCAAGGTGCACCTCACGACCTCGGCGGGCCCGCGCGACATCTATTCCACAGGAGGCACGGGCGGCAGCTTCGGCGGCAACAGCCTGCAGCAGGAGATCGGCCTTGGCCGGGCGACCGCGATCGAATGGATCGAGGTGCGCTGGCCGACACCCGGGGAGCCGCAGACCTTCCGTAACCCGAAAATGGATCGCGTCTACCGGATCGTCGAGGGCGATTCGAATTTGGCGGCCATTGACGTGCGCCGCATCGACTTCTGAAGTGGACCGCGCGACTCAGCGTGAGGCGGTTCCCGGCCCGGACTTCGCGACGATGCCGCTGCCTTCGCGGATGATGAGAAATTGGTCCGTTGCGGCCGGGCCGACCTTCTCTACCTTTTTCACTTTCTCGGGCCACCGGATCTCGATCGAATCGACCTGCGTCGCGGCGCCCAGACCGAAGTGCAGGCGCATGTCGTTTTGGGACAGGTAGGACGACGCGCTGCGTACTTCCTGCACCTGCGTCCGGCCGCCGGCTCGCACGGTGACGCGCGCGCCGATGGCGTCCCGGTTGCAGCGGGTCCCTTCCAGGCGCAGAGTGATGAACCGGCCCGCGGCGGCGCCGCCGTCGTTGCGCAGGAGTTTGGCGTGGCCGTTGTTCGCGGCGACAACGAAGTCGAGGTCACCGTCGTTGTCGTAGTCGGCGGTGGCCAGGCCGCGCCCGACGGCCGGCGTGCCGAAGTAGGCGCCGTGGGCCCGCCCGGCGTCCGCGAACTTCCCGTGGCCGTCGTTCTCGAACAGGAACGGCCGCTGCGCGTAGGTGATGATGTCGCTGTCCAGGGCGATGTCGTCCATCGGGTGGCCGTTGGTCACCACGATGTCAAGGTCGCCGTCGTTGTCGTAATCGAACATGTCCGTCCCCCAGCCGGTCATCAAGAGACTCACTTCGCCCAGACCGGCCGGGTAGGTGTCGATGGAAAAGAGCCCCTTGCCCCCCAGGTTGCGATAGAACTCGTTCGTCTCGTTGCTCAGGTTGGTCACGAACAGGTCCTGCCAGCCGTCGCCGTCCAGATCCCCCGCGTCGGTTCCCATGCCGGACTGCGGCTTGCCGTCCTCGCTGCAGCAGACACCGGCCAAAAGAGTGATGTCGGTGAACCGGCCGTTGCCGTCGTTCCGGTACAGCGTGTTGATCGTGGCGTCGTTGGCGACGTAGAGATCCTGGTCGCCGTCCGCGTCGTAGTCGAACCAGACGACGCCCAGCCCCTTGCCGTCCGGATCCCAGATGCCGGAGGCGCGCGCCACCTCCTTGAATTTCCCGTTCCCCTCGTTGTGATACAGCACGTCGGGGAGCCCTCCGTAGGCATCGGGATGGCAGTAGGAGCGCCGCATGGTGCGCGCGTTGCCGCAGAACTTCTCGTCGTCCATGGTGAAGTCGACGTAATTCGCCACGAACAGATCGAGACGCCCGTCGTTGTCGTAGTCGGCCCAGGCTGCGCTCGTGGCGTACAGGCCGTTCTTCACGCCCGCCTCCTGGGTCACGTCGGTGAAGGTGCCGTCGCCATTGTTGCGGTACAGGATCGACGGACCGAAATTCGTGACGTACAGGTCTTCGTCGCCGTCGTTGTCGTAGTCGCCGACGGTGCAGCCGTTGCCGTATCCCGAGGCGTCGGCGACCCCGGCCTTGTCGGTCACGTCGACGAACGTGCCGTCCCCCTTGTTCCGGAACAGGCGTGAATGGGGCGTCCCGGCGGGGCGCGGAGCCCCGGGCAGCGGCCCGCTCTGGACGAAGTAGAGATCCTGCCAGCCGTCGCGGTCGTAGTCCAGGAAGCAGACGCCGGGCGGGACCGTCTCGATGTAGTACTTCCGCCCCGTCCCGCCGTGGACGTGGACGACGTCGGCGAGCCCCGCCGCCGCGGTCGCGTCGTTGAAGGTGACCGCCGACCCGCCGGAGGTTCCTCCCGGCCCGGGCGCCGCCGCCAGGACGCCCGCGATCAGGACCGCGCCGCTGAGGACCCGCGCTGCGGGGCGGGCGAGTCTTCCCATCAGTAACCCGACTTCCCTTCGGGAATCGTTTCGAGCGCGGCGAACGTCGTGAGCTCGCGCTCGGCCGCCTGCGCGTCCCCACGCTCGCGGTAGAGACCCGAGAGCAGGTAGTGCGGGTCGCTGAGCTTGGGATCGAGCGTGGTCGCCTTCTGGAGCGCGGCGAAGGCCTCCTCCCGCCGGGACAGGATGATCAGGATCTGGCCGATCTGGCTGTAGATCGAAGCGTCGTCCGGGAAGCGGGCGGAGAGCGCCTGGTACTCCTGCAGCGCTTCGGGATACTTCTTGTCGAGCATGAACCGGATCGCCTTCACGCTGCTGGCCTTGATCTGGGTGTCTTTTTCCTTCTGCGCCTTGCTGTGGCCGCTCAGATCGGCGTACACGGCCTGCTGCTTCTCGGCCTCCTTCATCCTGCCGGCCCGGGCGTAGGCGTTGACCAGGTTGAAGCGCGCCCCCACGTGTCTCGGGTCGACACGCACCGCCTGTTCCAGAGAGGCGATCGACTCCGGGTACCGCTTCAGCGCGAGATACGTGAGGCCGAGAGTGTAGAAGGCGTCGGGCAGGTCCGGCTTCAGCTCGCAGGCCCGCTTGAGGTGCACCTCCGCCTCCTCGTAGAGTCTGCTTCGGTACGCGACGAAGCCCAGGTTGTAGTGCGCCATGACCAGGTCGGGATTCGTCCGGAGGACCTGACGCAGGGCCTGGGCCGCCGCTCCCAGGTCCCCCACACGCATCAGCGTCCGCGCCTGCACCAGCCGCGCCGCGGGGTCATCTGGATGCCGCGCGAGGAACTGCTCCAGAAGGTCCTGCGCCTTCTTGACGAGACGGTTCTTCAGATAGCAGGTCGCGAGGTTGACCGTGGCGCGGGACTGATCGGGATCGATCTGCACGGCCTGCTCATACGCCATCTGCGCTTCCAGGTAGTCGCCGTCCCGAAACGTATTTTCGGCGTGCGACAGGATGGTCTGCAGGGATTCGGTGGGCCGTGCCGCCGGGGTGGATGGTCCGGTCTCGGGACCGCCGCCCGGGCAGCCGGCGAGCGCGGCGCACAGAAGAACGGCGGCGACGGCCTTGCAGACGGCGGGCGTATCGCGGGTCATCGCGGCCGGATCTTAGCAAACGCTTGCGGGCAAAGCCACACAGGGGCGATGAGGGACGGGGGTGGGCGACGGGGCTATAGAACCCGGATGGTCAGGACCTGCCCGGCGTGGACGGTGTTCCCGGCGAGGCGGTTCCAGGCGCGCACCTGATGAACGGTCACGTCGTAGAGCTGCGCGATGCGGTACAGAGTCTCCCCCCGTCTGACGCGGTGCTTGATGAAGCCGACCCGGCCTCTCTTGCCGGCGACGCCGCCCCCCGACACCCCGGATGGAGTCTCGCTCTCGCCCACCAGCACCCGGTCGCCGGGACGCAGGACCGTGTCGGGGGGGAGCTTGTTCCAGCGGCACAGATCGTCGGAGGTCACTCCGAACTTGACGGCGATCGACCCCAGCGTGTCACCCATCTGCACGCGATACTCGATCCGCCCGCCGTTGACCGACACCGCCGCGTTCGACGAGTCCTGGTCCGGACGCGGACCGTTCCCCTTCTCGCCGTAGTAGGCCACCAGCCGCTGGCCGGGACGAATGGTCGTTCCGTTCAGGTTGTTCCACCTTCTCAGGTTGGCGATCGTCGTGCGGTACTTGGCGGCGATCTGCTGCAGCGTCTCCCCCTTGCGCACGCGGTGGACGACCTTCTCTCCCATGTCGAACGTCGGGTCCTCGCTGGCGGCCGCCAGCGCGACCTGGGGCGTGCTCTTCGAGATCGGGATGTTCAGGACCATGCCGCGACGCAGGCGCTTTCCGGCGTAGCGCGGGTTGGCGTCGAGCACGGCGCGCACGGGGACACCGTGCTTGCGCGCGATGAACGAGAAGGTCTCGCCCGGGCGGACCTCGTGCAGAGTCCAGGACACACGCTGCTCGTCGGCCAGGGTCTCGAACTTCGCCTCCACGTCGGCCTTGGTTCCGTCCGGGACACGCAGCACGTAGGTGTCCCGGTTCGGAGGGGTCACCAGACCACGCAGCTCCGGGTTGAGGGAGCGCACCGTCTCGAGCGGGACCCCGGCGGCGTCCGCCACCACCTGGAGGTCCGTCGCCTTGTCGATCGTCAGCGTGTCCCAGCTCAGCTCGGGGTCGAGGTCCACGAAGAAGCCATAGTCCTCCGGCGACTTGTCGATCAGGATCGACGCGAGGATGGCGGCCACGTACCACTTGGTCTCGGTGCGGATGTAGCGCGTCTTCGTGAGGGCCCAGTAGTCCTTGGCATGGGTCCGGGCCAGGGCGCGGTCGATCTTCCCCTCCCCCGCGTTGTACGCCGCCATCGCCAGGTACCAGTCGCCGTAGCGCGCGTGCAGCTCCTTCAGGTAGGCCGCGGCCGCGCGCGTCGCCTTGTCGAAATCGCTGCGCTCGTCCACCCACAGGTCGCTCCTGAGACCGTACTTGCGCCCGGTGAACGACATGAACTGCCACATCCCCTTGGCCCGGGCCCGCGAGTAAGCGTTGAGCTTGAAGGCCGATTCCTGGTGGGCCATGTAGGCGAGGTCCTCCGGGAGGCCCTCCTCGCGGAAGATCTTCTTGATCATCGGCAGGTAGGCGCCGGAGCGCTTCAGACCGGATTCGAACTCGTCCCTGAGCCGGGTCTGGAACGCCTCGATGTACGCCAGGACCCGCGGGTTCAGGACGACCGGGATGTCGTACGAGATCTTCCCGACCACCTGCTGGATCTTCTGGCGCTCCTTCTCCGCCTCCTCGGGAGGCAGGTAGGTGGTGATGTCCTTCAGCTCGTCGAGAGGCGAGCGGTTCTCCTGTCCCTCCGGCTCGCTGTCGCGGTTGTACAGATCGGTGTCCATGTCGGCGATGTTGCGAACGATCTCGTCGAACGCCTTCTTGAACGCCGGCTGCTCGTCGAGATCGACGTCGCTCGACAGCACGATGTCGACCGCGTGGTCGAAGTGCTCCTTCGCCTCGTCGAAGCGCCCGGCCTGGTAGGCCTCGAGACCGGCCTGGTAGGCTTCCTCCATCTGCTCGCGCACCTGGCGCACGTGCTGGGGGACCGACTCGCGGCGCGTCCGGTCGGGGGTCGTCTCGCGAGCCACCACCGGCACCGCGCGGTCCCCCTGCTCGCCCGTGGCGCCGGCCGGGTCGGTCGTGGCCGGGCGTGCCGCGGGGCTGGATTCATCCTGCGGGACCGCCGCAGGCGATGCGTCGGGGGCGCTCGTGCCCGTAGTGGCGCAGGCGGCCGTGAGCAGGGCCAGAGGCCCGAGCATCAAGTACCAATGGAAACGCGTCTGAGGTCTCATAACAAAAATGATCGGCGATGACCGATCCGCCGATCGCTTCCTCAATATAAGGGGGGTCCGCCGGGGTGTCAAGGAAAGGATGCTTGGTAACCTGCCCGATGTGCCGCGTCCCCGCCGCCCCGTCCGCCCGCGGACGTCAACGATCCGACGCGTCCCTCCCCGGCCGGTCGGGAAGCCGGAACTCCTGATCCTGCGGGCCTTTTCGGGGTGGCCCGCCTCTTGCGAAAGGCGGTCTGTTGCCGCGTCTCTGCGCTCACGCGCGTTGACAGCCCCGGAGGATTATCCTAAGATGGCCGCGCTCTCCCCGGAGACCCCGAAACCCCGTCCGCCAAAGGTGATCGTAGAGATGATCATGGACCCCAAGGAGAAAGGCCGGACGATCGAGCTCGCGGTCGCCCAGATCGAGAAGCAATTCGGCAAGGGATCGATCATGAAGCTGGGAGCGAAGGATTTCCAGCAGGAGATCCCGATCATTTCCACGACCTCGCTGTCGATCGACACGGCACTCGGAATCGGCGGCGTGCCGCGCGGCCGGGTGGTCGAGATCTTCGGCCCGGAGTCGTCCGGCAAGACGACGCTGGCCCTGCACATCGTGGCCGAGGCGCAGCGCAACGGCGGGCTCGCGGCGTACGTCGATGCGGAGCACGCGCTCGATCCGGATTACTCGCGCAAGCTCGGCGTGGACGTGGACAACCTCCTGGTCTCCCAGCCCGACTCCGGCGAGCAGGCCCTCGAGATCACCGAGGTCCTGGTGCGATCCGGGGCGATCGACGTCCTGGTGATCGACTCGGTCGCGGCCCTCGTTCCCAGGGCCGAGCTCGAAGGGGAGATGGGGGATTCGCACGTCGGGCTGCAGGCCCGCCTCATGTCGCAGGCCCTGCGCAAGCTCACCGGTGCGGTGGCCCGCTCGAAGACCTGCCTGATCTTCATCAACCAGATCCGCGAGAAGATCGGCGTGATGTTCGGCAACCCCGAGACCACGTCGGGCGGCCGCGCCCTGAAGTTCTACGCCTCGGTGCGCCTGGACATCCGGCGCATCGCCCAGATCAAGGACGGCGACGTCGACATCGGCAGCCGCACCCGCGTCAAGGTGGTCAAGAACAAGACCGCTCCCCCCTTCAAGATCGCCGAGTTCGACATCCTTTACGGCAGCGGCATCTCGCGCGTCGGCGATCTCATCGATCTCGCCATCACGCACAAGATCATCGACAAGAGCGGCGCCTGGTTCTCCTACGGCGAGACGCGGCTGGGCCAGGGACGCGAGAACGTCCGCCAGTTCCTGGAACAGAACGCCGACCTGGCGCGCGAGATTGAGGCCAAGCTGCGCCGCGTCCTCGGTCTGATCAAGGAGCCGCGCACCGTCTCTGACATGAAGGGGGACGGCAAGGACGCGACGCGGGCCCCGGAGAGCAGGGACGCCTCGAAGCCCGCGCCACCGAAGGACGCCTCATCGCGCGACCAGCCCCGACCGCGCGGCCACGTCCCCGCCGCCCGGCCCTAGGAGCCTGTCCGCAGTATTGACAGCGCGCGCCGCCGGTTGCTAGCATCCGGCGCTTCCAGTAACATCCCACCGAGGGTGCCGCGGTAGCTCAGTCGGTAGAGCGAGGGACTGAAAATCCCTGCGTCGGCGGTTCAATTCCGTCCCGCGGCACCACAAAATCAAGCACCTGGCCTCCACCTCTCTTCCCCCCGCTCATGCGTGACGGATCTGTGACCATCGCTGAGCGTATCACTGCATCAACGCGATGCCGGACTGACCGAGGATGGCGTGAAACCTGAAGCGGACAGCATGAACGGGGCTGGCCGCGCCGCTGATCTGACCGAGAAGCAACAGGGCAGGCTGGTTGTGGGGTGCTGCCCGCCGGCACCTCTCCGCCGCTGATCGCGCGGACGCGAATCGCACGCCCGTACGATAATGGGCGCCGCGGCCCGCCGCCCGGGACACCCGTTCCGGCCGGGCGGCCGCCCGGAGGCGCTCATGAACGAATGTCTGACCCGTCGTGGCTTCGCACGCGGGCTCGCGTCCGCGCTCGGCGCGTGCGTCGTCGCGCCCGGGCTCGCGGGCGCGTCCGCGCCATCGAGCACGCCCGCGGCCGCCCGCCCCCACAGCGATCTGCCGCCCGGCACGGTGCGCATCGACTCCAACGAGAACCCCTACGGTCCGTCGCCGATGGCGCTCGAGGCGATGAGCGACTCGCAGAAGATCGCCGCGCGCTATCCCGACGCGCTGGAGGAGGAGCTGGCGCGGGCCCTGGCGAAGCTGCACGGCGTCTCGCCGGACAGTGTCCTCCTGGGGTGCGGCTCGGGCGAAATCCTGAGAATGGCGGACATGGCGTTCCTTGGCCAGGAGAAGAAGGTCGTCGCGGCCGAGCCGACGTTCGAGGCGGTCCTGGCGTACGCCCGCGTCACGCGGGCCGACCCGGTGAAGGTGCCGCTCACCCCGGACCATCGTCACGACCTCGTGAAAATGGCGGAAGCCTGCGACGAGCGCACCGGTCTGGTCTACGTCTGCAACCCGAACAACCCGACCGGGACGATCGTCACGCGCGAGGAGCTCCGGGCGTTCATCGGAGGCGTCCCGAAGACCGCGACCATCCTGGTCGACGAGGCCTACTTTCATTTCGTCGAGGATCCGCGCTATGCCAGCGCCTTCGAATGGATCGGCACGACTCCGAACCTGATCGTGGTGCGCACGTTCTCGAAGATCTACGGTCTGGCGGGGATGCGTCTCGGCTACGCCGTCGGGACGAAGGAGGCCGTGGAGAGGATGGGACGCCATCGCATCTGGAGCAATACCAACGCCTCGGTGCTCAAGGCGGCGCTGGCCTCGCTCGCGGATGGCGGATACGTGCCGCGCAATCGCCGGGGTATCAACGAGACCCGCCGGCGTCTGTGCGAGGAGATCGGGAAGGACGGCCGGGCCGTCATGCCGTCGGAGGCGAACTTCGTCATGATCGAAGTCGGCTCGGACGTCGAGCCGGTCATCGCGGCGCTGCGCGCCCGCGACATCCTGGTCGGCCGGAAGTTCCCTTCCCTGCCGAACTGGCTGCGTGTGTCGATCGGCACGCCGGACGAGATGCGGCGTTTCCTGGCCGCCTTCCGCGCAGTCGTCCCGCCGCGGGAGACCCGGGCGGCGTGAAGCGCCGGGCCGACGGCAGGCGGGCGGCGCTCCGGATCCTCTGGGAGTTTCGCGTCCGAGAGAACCGGACCCCCGAGTTCGAGGAGCACTACGGCGGGAACGGCATGTGGGCGCAGTTTTTCCGTCGCGGAAAGGGGTACAGGGAGACGATCCTGCTGCGCGATCGCGAGGTGCCCGGCCGCTACGTGACCATCGACGTCTGGGAGGATCTGGCGTCCTACAGGGCATTCTCCGAAGCGAATGCCGAGGAGTACAAGGAGATCGACCGGCGCTGCGAGGCGCTGACCGAGCAGGAGCGCTGTCTCGGTTTCTTCGAGACGTCCTGAGGCGCGCGCGGCCCGGTCAGAGCCATCCGTTGAGCCGCGCGATCTCGAGGTGCCGCCCGTAGGTCAAAGCCATCGCGGCGAACGATCCGACCGTGACGAGGAGCGCCGCAGAGGCGAGCAGTCGCAGCGCAATCTCCCCCCCGCGGGTCTTCGGCTCTCCGGGCGAGACGAGGAATCCCAGCATGCCGCCGGCGACCAGCCCTCCGAAGTGCGCCAGGTTGTCGATCCCGGGCATGAACAGCATGAAGGCGCCGTAAATCAGCCAGCGCATCAGCTGCTCTGCGACCAGCCTGCCGACGCTGCCGCCATGGAAGCGGCCGTAGACGATCCCGAAACCCATCAGCCCGAACAGCGCCCCCGAGGCGCCGACGGCGGGCGCCGGGCTGAAGAGGGCGCTCACGAAGAGCGCGAACACGCCGCAGACCGTGTAGATGACGAAGAACTTGCGCGCCCCGAACGTCTCCTCGACCAGCGGGCCCAGCGTCGTGAGCGCGTAACAGTTGAACAGGAGGTGCAGGAGACCGCCATGGAGGTAGTTGGCCGTGACCAGACGCCAGGCCTCTCCCTGGAACACCTCGGGGCGTGCCTTCTCACCGAACAGCCAGAGCGCCACGCCCGGAGGAGACAGGAACCGCATCGGCCCGGCGCCCGGCCCGCTCGTCCCCCACACCAGGAGGATGAGGAGGGTGATCCCGACGTTGACGGTGATGAGGAGGGTCGTCACCGTGCCGGATCCGGGGAACAGAAGGGAGACCAGCCGGCCGACGCCACCGGACGGAACACCCGACATCGAGGCGCCGCAGGAGGGGCAGCGCCTCTCGCGACGCGGGACGAGAGTGCGGCACTCGCGGCACATCCGCATCCGGACGCGCACGCCGCGCTCGAGGTTCTGCCAGCCGGCGACCTTGACCTCGAGCGCCTGGCGCCAGACCTGCTTCTTCCACTCCCACCGCGCCCCGCGCATCCCGAGCGCGCCGCCGAGACGGAAAAGCAGCTCGAGCGCGGCGCGCAGGAGTCGTCCCAGGGTCGCCATCGGAATCCTCCGGCCGCGCGCGGCGCTCCTGCCTGGTAGCCTGTCCTGCTAGAGGGAGGGGCGCGAGGCGGAGGTCGTCGGGGCGGTCTACTTCCAGGTCCAGCCGACTCCAACTTTCAGATCGGGATCGTCGTTCGTGAGTCCGACCTTCGCCTCGATGAAGAACGACGTGGCCGACTTGAGCTTGGTCTCGACTCCGCCGACCCCCATGACGCTAAAGTCGGTCTGGCTGTTCGCGTGGTCCGGGTCCGCGTAGATGAGCCCGGCGCTGCCGCCGACGTACGGCTTCCAGACCTGGACCTTCGAGAAGACGTAATGGACCTCGGCGTTAGCCTGCAGGACCGTGACGTGATCTCCGAAGCCGATCTCGACGTTCGGACGGAACCGTACGTTGCGGGCGAATTCTCCCAGGTCCCAGTGGACGCCGCCGTAGAACTGGTCCGGATTGCTCGACAGTCCCACGCGCGCCCCCCAGCCGCGATAACCGACTTGGGCGGTTCCCTGTGCGAGGGCGGGTGTGGCAAGGACGACCAGAAAAGGAAGGATCAGGAGCGGGGCGATTCTGCGTGCTTTCATCGGGTCCCTCCGAGACACTTTGGGGATTGGCCTGATGGGAAGCGCGCCGGTTCCCTCTTTCCTCCGGATATGGAACCGACGCAACAGGATACGACGGACGACATGACGAACGAGAGCGCCAAAGGCTATCACGCGCCACGCGGAGGGTCAAGGAACTATTGCCCGCTCCGGCGCAAACTCATTGACGCTACTGAGGCTTAATCGTATAAGGAGCGATCATGGACTCCCGCATGAGGGCGGCCCTCCTCGCCTCTCTCACTCTCGCCTCGATGCCAGCCTTCGCCACCACCGTGAGGCATCTGGACATCAAGGAGATCGTCGGTGCGTCCGATACGATCGTCCAGGGTCGCGTGGAATCGATGCGCTCGTTCTGGCAGGGAAAGCAGATTCATACCGAGGTCCGGGTCAAAGTGTCACGGGCGCTGAAGGGAGCGCGGGGAGACCGGCTGACGTTCCTGCAGGCGGGAGGCCGTGTGGAATCGCCCGTGCCGCTCGAGATGACCGTCCCCGGGGCCCCGACCTTCCGCGTCGGCGACGAGGCCTACTTCTTCCTGCAGCTGGGGAACACGGGTGAGCGTTACGTCGTCGGGTTGTTCCAGGGGCACGTCCCCCTGCGGCACGACGTCAAGGGAGACTTCGTGGTGTTCGGCGGCGCGCGCCGGAGCCCGGCAGAGTTCGAAGAAGTGATCCGACGGGAGATGGCCGGTCAGGAGCAGGACACGCCGGGACGTCCCCGGTGACGCGGCGGTGCGGCGTGCAGTTTGCCCCGGTCGTCGGGCCGGACTGGCGCCGCGCCGTCGCCGCGCTCCTGGCGATCTCGGCGGCGACCGTCGCCGGAATCACCCCCGCCCGCGCCGGCGGCAACATCGAAGCGGTGGTCAACGGCAATACGCAGATCGCCGACGCCGTCTGGAGCCCGCTGGCCCTGCCGATTCCGTGGAGACTCAACGACCAGGGAGTCATCAACAACTGCAACAATGGGAACCCGTTGTGCGCGGAGGGCGTGTCCCCTTTGACTCTGCAGCGCGCCATCGACGGGTTGACCGCTGCCTTCAACACCTGGCAGAACGTGCCCACGTCGCGTATCGCCTTCACCTACGCGGGGACCTCGACGGTGACGGCCGTCGGGCTCGACAACGTGCACCTCATCACCTGGGCGGACGGCGGCACGCTGAACTGCCCGGCGGGCGTGGTCGCCACGACCCCCAACTTCCACCTGACCGCGGATTTGACGGTGTCGAGCGCGAATCGCGACCTGAACAGCGACGGGATCATCGATCTCGATCCCGCCGTGTATCCGAACGGCGCGGTCCTGAAGGCCGGCACGATCGTCGACGCCGACATGGCCTGGTGCCCGGCCGGAAACGATTACGTCGACGTGCCTCTCGACGCGACCACCCATACCCTCGACCTGGTGGCCGTGGCGACGCATGAGCTGGGTCACTTCCACGGCCTGTCGCACTCTTCGCTGGTCAGCCCGCTGGCGACCATGACGCCCTTCGTCGACATCACCGTCGACTTCGACCAGGACTTCCGCGTCCTGTCGCAGGACGACATCGCCTCCACATCGCGCTCCTACCCGGAGACGTCGCAGAAGGGGCTCTACGGGACCATCACCGGGAGGCTGGTCCTGCCGGGCGGGACTACGGCCGCCGACGGCGTGAGCGTCACGGCCTTCAACACGGCGACCGGCGAGATGACGGTGCAGGTGTTCAGCGTGTCGCGCTTCACCGCGGGCACCCTCCTTCCCGGCACGTTCCGGATCGACTGGCTGCCGCCGGCGAACTACTACGTCGGCGTGGAGTACTTCGACAGCACGACCGGGATGAGCGGCGGCGGGGACGACGACTGGTGGGACGACAATCGCTTCAACTCCACGATCTTCAACAGCAACGTCAGCGGGGGTGCGAACCCACCCTACATCGCCCGGCCCGAGTTCTACAGCAGCCCGGAAACCTCCACCGACGACCTGGCCGACCAGGTGGCGGTCGCGATCGGGGCCGGCCAGACCTTCGACGTCGGCTCGATCGTCATCAACACCGACACTCCGCCGGCGCCGGCCGGGGCGACGGCGCTGAACCTGGACAACAGCACCACCGCCCGGGTCGCCTTTCCCGCCGGGTTCTCGTTTCCCTTCTACGGACAGTCGTGGACGAGCGTCTTCGTCAACGACAACGCCAACCTGACGTTCGGCGCCGGAGGCACGTTCTCGCACAGCGGCACCTTCCTGGGTCCGGATCCGAACCAGCCCGGTGTGTCCGTGCCGCCGCGGATCGCGTTTCCGCTCAGCGACCTCGATCCGGGCGCCGATAACCGCGGACGGTCCGGCGGACCGCTCGACGTCTTCTGGACATTCGTGCCCGACGGGACCAACCCGCAGAACGATCGGATGGAGTTCATCTATCTCGGGATACCGGTCACCCTGACCACCAAGAGCTGCACGGCGGTCGTGCGGCTGTTCAGGAGCGGACGGATCGAGATCCAGAACCGCTTCGTCAGCGCCTGGTGGGGGATCACGGGAATCAGCCCGGGCGGGGACGGGACGGAGCCGTTCGCGCAGATCGACATCACGCGGCAGCTCCCCTATTCGGGGTCCGCGGGCCAGGCGATCTTCGAGCACTTCGAGTTCGCCCAGTCGGCGAGCGTCGGCGGGGGGAACGCGCTGCGCCACGCCAACGACACGAACGGCTCCCTGCTGATCTTCATGCCGAACGCCCAGGGAGGATACGACCTCGGCTCGCCGAACTTCGCCACCCAGGACTCCGGCGAGGTCCTGAATCAGGTGTTCGGCGACGCCACGCACCTCGCGTGGGACGCGCTCGCGGGGGCCGCCGCGTACAACGTCTACCGTGGCGGCCTGGGGTCGTTCGTGGACACCGACGGCGACGGGGCGGCGGACCGGTACGGCGGCTGCCTCGACGCCGGGCTTGCCTCTCCCGCGGATATCGACGCGGCCACGCCCTCGGCGGGGACCGGCTACTTCTACATGGTCACGGCCCGCAATCCCCCAGGCGAAGGGAGCCTGGGCCGGGCCTCGAGCGGCGCCGCCCGGCCGAACGTCTCTCCCTGTCCCTGAGCTTTCCGGCCCGCGGGCCGGATCAGGCGTAGCGGCGCAGGAGTCCCGAGACGATCCCCTGCACCCGCAGGGACTCCGGCCGCACCACGATCGGCTTCATGGAGGGATGGGCCGGGACCAGGCGGACTCTCCCCCGCTCACGGCGATACGTCTTCAGGGTCGCTTCCCGGCCGTCGACGAGGGCCACGACGACCTCGCCGTTGCGCGGCGTGGCGCGCTCCTCGACGACGACATAGTCGCCGTCCAGGATCTGCTCCCCCGTCATCGAGTCCCCTTTGACCTGCAGGACGTAGGTGCGTCCGCCGCGCGCCAGGTCTTTCGGCAGTGCGACCGTGCGCTTCTCGGCGATCGTCTCGATCGGCCGCCCCGCGACGATCCGGCCGAGAAGGGGCACGTCGACGGCGGAACCGCTCCGCGCCGCGGGCAGGAGATCCACCCCCCGACGACGGCCCCGGCGACGGCGCTTCAGGAGACCCCGCTCCTCCAGGAGCCGGAGGTGCTTGTGGACGGTCGAGACCGAAGCGAGCCCTGCACGGCCGGCGATCTCCGCCAGCGTCGGGGTGCGCCCGCGCTCCGCGCCGAGGGAGCGCAGCGCCTCCAGGATCTCCTTCTGACGCCGGGTCGGCAGCACGCGATCCTCCGCCTCAGGACCCTTCGGTCGAACGGGCCCCGATGAACCAGTCATCCTTGTCCTTGAAGAGGACGTTGAACGAGGTGAGCGACCCATAGACACGCGTGATGTACTGCTGCAGCTCCACCTTGTCTTCGTCGCTCAGCTTCGGGTGGGCGTTGATCTTCTGCTCCAGGACGCGCAGGCGATCGCGCGCCATGATGATCTTGTGGAAGAAGACCTCGATCGGGATCGCCTTCTCCTGCGCCTCCGACTTCCCCGGCTTGAGGATGATCGAGCCTCCCTCGTAGCGCGACGCCATGCGCACGTCGCTCAGCCCTAAGAGCTCGTCCAGGGCGTCCTTGAGGGCCCACTTGACCGCGCCGCGGTCCAGTCCTCCCTGTGTTTCATCGCTCATGGCGGTGTTCTCTCCGTCCCGGAATGGGGTTCACTGCGGCGGCGTCGCGTCCAGGGGGAAGAGGTTGACGATCGACAGGAGCGAGTCCCCCCGGCCGACGACCGAGGCCGCGCGCGCGGTGCTCTCGGACGCCGGGTTGAACGCCACCGAGAATCCCGAGTGCTCGAACATCGAGATGTCGCCGTCGCTGTCGCCCACGGTGATGACCTCGCGGTAGTCGACCCCGAACTGCCCGCAGAACAGATCGACCGCCTCCCCCTTGCGGCCGTGCTCCACGTTCACCTTCACCTCGCCGGTCAGGACACCGGCCTTCGTCACCAGCCGGTTGGCGATGGCGTACTCCAGGTCGAGCTCATGCATGACCCTCTCGATCAGGATCGTCAGGCCGGTGGAGATCACTCCCACCAACAGACCCTGCTCCTTGAGGACCGCGACGCATTCGTGCACGCCGGGCCGGTAAGGGATGGCGTCCGTGATCGCCCTCAAATCGGATTCGGCCATCCCCTTCCAGTGCGCGGCGTCGCGCGCGCAGAACTCTTCGTAGGAGATGTCGCCCCGCTCGAACGCCTCCTGGTGCCGGAGAGCCTCATTCTCCCACAACCCCAGCCGCTCGTGGATGTGCCGCCAGACGCTGATCACCGGCGTCAGGGTGCCGTCGAGGTCGAACAGGACCGCGCGATAGACCGTGCTCACATTTCCTGGTAGGCGGCCGGCTTCTCCGGCGCCTTGAAGGCCCCCGCCTTGTACGCCTCGTTGAACGCAGTGACGACGCGCCGGTCGAAGGCGCGGTCGCTCAGCTCGAACAGCCGCGCGATCGCCTTGTCGAACGGCATCGCCTTCTGGTAGGGGCGATTGGTGGTCATCGCGTCGAAGGCGTCGGCGATCGCCACGATGCGCGCCGGCAGGGGAATCTGCTCCCCCTTCATCCCCATGGGGTAGCCCGATCCGTCCCAGCGCTCATGGTGGAAGCGCACCCCTGGAATGATGTCCTTCATCGGCTTGATCTTCGACAGCATCTGATACCCCTTGTTGGGGTGCTGCTTCATGACGGTGTACTCCTCGTCCGTGAGCGCCGCCGGCTTGCGCAGGATCTTGTCCTCGATGCCGATCTTGCCGATGTCGTGGAACAGCGACGAGATGTGGACCTCGTAGATCTCCTTCTTGGAGAGACCCATCTGCTTGGCCAGGAGCACGGCGTACTGGTTGACGCGCTCGGAATGGCCCCGCGTGTACGGGTCCTTCTCGTCGATGGCCTCGGCCAGCGCCTTGACCGTGCCGATGAACAGCTCGCTGTTCAGGGTGACGGCAGCCGACAGGCGCTGGATGTAGTTCTGCAGCTGGTCCGCCATGGCGTTGAAGGTGTCGGCCAGCGCCCCCAGCTCGTTCCGGGCGTCGACCCGCACGCGCTGGTCGAGCTGCCCCTTCGCGAACGCTTCGGTCCCGGCCGCCAGCGCCTTGATCGGCCGGGTGATCAGCCCGGCCAGCAGGTACGCGAGAATGAGCGCCAGAGCCATCGCCAGGCCGGCCCAGAAGAGGGTCGCCTGGATCATCTGGTTCACGGTCGCGTACGCCTGCTTCTTCTCAATCTGCACGAAGATCTTCCAGCCCTGGGCCGTGGTGTCGCAGGAGGCGATGTACGGCACCGGCCGGTTGTCGATCGTCAGGACGTACTCCGAGGTCAGGGCCGAGTGTCCGCCGGCCTTCAGGCAGTCCTGCACCACCCCGAAGGTGCGCAGGTCGCTGCGTTTCAAGACCCCCTCCTCGTCCTGCCTGGCGAACAGACGTCCCTGGCTGTCCAGCGCATAGATGAGGTAGGACGCGCGCCGTCCGCCCACCACCGGGTCCCAGTACGCCGCGAAATCGACGACCCCCGTGAGGGCTCCGACCGGGGCGGTTCCGATCCCGACCGGGACGCTCACGATCAGCACCGAGTGCTGACCCTCGTCCGTCTCCAGGACCACCGGGTCGCTCACGTCCTGTCCCCCCTGCATCGCGGCCTTCACTCCCTCCTTGACCGTCGCCTCCACCGCCGACCGCGGGAACCCGGGCTGGCGCGCCTCGACCGACTCTCCGTCCTTCGGCGTGTAGCGCACCAGGAGGAGGTCGGTCCCGATGAGACGCTCGATCAGCGTGCGGTCCGGGATGAGACGCCCCCCGCCGGCCGCGGACGCCCTCGGCAGCGCCGCGATCGCCTCGGACAGTCGCCCCATCTGCGCCTTGACCCCTTCGATCGCCGCGTTCAGCTGGCGCGCCACCGCCGCCGCCGTCTGCAGCTGCGCCTCCTGCTGCGAGGTGACCAGGGCCTCGCGGCTGTAGCTGATCAGCTTGTAGGCGGTGATCCCCAGCGGCAGGAGCCCCATCGCCGACAGGACCAGCAGGAACCAGTAGACGATCTTGCGCGTCGGGGGCCGCGGGGCCGCGTCGGTCTTCGGGGCGCTTTTGGGGGCTGTCATCGTGGAGCCGGTGTCACCTGCCTCGTCGACGGTGGCCGGACGCGCGGAAGGACGAAGAACGCAGGTGATTATAGGGACGCGTCGAGCGCAGTGTCAACCGACGGGCGCCGTCAGCGGTCCCGAGGCACGGCCATCATGCGCTCGAGGGCCCGGCGCGCCAGGACCGCGTCCTCGGCATCGACCGTGATTTCGAAAACGTTTTCGCGGAGGGAGCGCTCGACCGTGTCGAGGCCGATCATCTTCATGTAGGGGCAGTGCAGGCGGCAGCCGATGCAGCCGTCGGCCGGGATGAACTGGCGGTCGGGGAAGCGCTTCTTGAGCTGATGGATGAGGGCCCACTCCGTGGCGATGATGAAGGTGCGGGCCTCGGGGTGGCGCTGCACCGCCTGGAGCATGCCCGAGGTCGAGCACACCTCGTCGGCCATCGCCAGCACGTCCTCGCGGCACTCGGGGTGCGCGATCACGACGGCGTCCGGATGCCCCAGACGCGCCCGGTCGACACTGGCGTCCCGCAGCACGTCGTGCGTCGGACACGCTCCGTCGTACACGACGATCTCCTTCTCCGGGACCTGCCGGGCCACCCAGCGTCCGAGGTTCCGGTCCGGAGTGAACAGCACCTTCCGGCCCGGCAGGCTGCGGACGACGGTCACCGCGTTCGCCGACGTGCAACAGATGTCGGACATCGCCTTCACCTCGGCGCTGCTGTTGATGTAGGTCACGACGGTGTGGTCGGGATAGCGCTCCTTCCATTTCAGGAGCGACTCGGGCGTGATCGAGTCGGCCAGGGCGCACCCCGCCGAGAGGCTGGGAAGCAGGACGGTCTTGTCCGGGTTCAGGATCTTCGCGGACTCCGCCATGAAGTGGACGCCGCAGAACACGATGGTGCGCGCCCCGGTCTTCTGCGCCTCGAGCGACAACCCGAGCGAATCCCCGACGAAGTCGGCCGCCTCCTGCACTTCGGGGAGCTGATAGTTGTGGGCCAGGAGGACCGCGTTCCTGGCCCGCGCCAGGGCCCGGATCGACTCGATCCTGCGGACGGTCGCGCGCGCGTCCCCGACGCGCCAGGGCGCGGGGGTCGACTCCTCGGCAATCGCAACGGCCTCCTCAACGGCCCGCATGCTTCTCCCCCTTCGCTCCGTGCTCGACCACCCGCGCGCCCCGCTCCGGACGGATGTCGCGGGTCCCGGCTGGAAACACTCTCCAGAACTCCCTCTTGATGAGGCTCGTGATCGTGGCGCTCTTCGAGAAGCCGTGGTACCGGGCGATGGTCTCGAGCATCGTCAGGTCGAGTTCGGTGGCCGTGTAGGTGCGTATCTTCTTGTGAACCGGCATGGTGGCTCGGGGCTCCTCGGGTACGGCTGATGTTATATAAACTTTATATAGTACAACTATAATATCCTACACGACTCCGGGGCGACTGTCAAGAGGGGGATGGGGTCGGACTCGGCCCCGAAGGTCGGGGAGAGGGGTCAGGTGCCGGTGCGGGCTTCCGCGGCGGGGAAGGGACCCGCCTTGTCCCCGGGAGCCTCTTCGGCGGCGGGCCCGGCGTGGACCGCCGGTGCCGGTCCGGGCTCCGCCGCGGGAGGCTGCGCGATCTCCCCGTCGACGACCCCCTTCGACTTCAGGACGCGGATGAAGGCCTCGACGCACTCGGGACAGAACTGGCGCCCGGCCATCTTCTTCATTTCCTGCATCGCGAACTCGAGCGGCAGCCCCACGCGGTACGGGCGCGTCGAAGTCATGGCGTCGAAGGCGTCGGCCAGGCAGACGATGCGCGCCGCCAGCGGGATGTCCGTTCCCTTCAGTCTGTCGGGGTAGCCGGTGCCGTCGTACATCTCGTGGTGGTGCTTGATCCCCGCCACGTGCTTGGTGAACGTGGCCACGGGGGCCAGGATCTGGGCGCCGACCACGGGGTGCGACTTGATCGACTCGCGCTCCTCCGGCGTGAGATTGGCCGGCTTGTTCAGGATCTTGTCCAGCATGCCGATCTTGCCGATGTCGTGCAGGAGCGCCACCTGCGCGACGATGTCGACCTCCTCCTTCGGCAATCCCATGGACCGCGCGATCAGGCGGGCGAACTTGGCCACGCGCTGCGAGTGGCCGGAGGTGTAGCGGTCCTTCGCCTCGAGCGCGATGGCCAGCGACTCGACGGTCTGGATGTAGGAGTGCTCCAGGTCGTTTCGGGCCTGCTCCAGGTTGCCGAGGGCGGCCGTGAGCTGCTGGTTCCGCACCTGCAGGTCCGACAGGAGCCTCTCGTTCAGACGCTTCATCTCCCGCTGCCGCAGGAGGGCGGTGATGGTGAACTTGATGTCCTCGAGGTCCCACGGAGTCGGGATGTACTTGTCGAGGCCGGCGTTGTTCAGGGCGTAGATCGCCTCGTCCAGGCTGGGCTTGTCCGACAGGAGGATCTTCCCGACGGTCGAGAACTGGGCGTTGACGATCTCCAGGAACCGCCCGCCCGGGATTCCCGGCATTCTCTGAGCGGCGATCACCAGCTCGATCGGCCGGTTCTGCTCCCGCAGCGCGTACAGGACGCCGAGCCCTTCCTCCGCCGAGGCCGCGGCCAGGACTTCCATCCCGGGCGGACTGACCGCCGCGATCCTCTCCTTGAGCTGGGAGCGGGACATCTCGTCGTGATCGACGATCAGCATCGCCGGACGGGTCATGAGGTCCCCCGGGGGGCGCGCGCCGCGCCCGAGGCCGCGCGGTGGGCGGCGCCGGACAGAACTCCTCTGTGCAACATTCGCGTTGAATATAGGGCCCGCCCGAGGGTGCGGACAACCGCAAGGGTGACTTGCGAAATCGTGCTCCGGCTCCAGGCCGCCCCGCCCGCGGGGAAGGGCGCGGGCGGAGCGCGCCCGGCGTCTTTCACAGGACGACGTCGCGTTGACGCTCCGTGAAACGCTGGACTATACTCCGCCCGCATGTACCGAGTTTACGGGGCTCTCCTAGCGCTCGCCTGGGCCGCCGTTGTTCCCTGCCAGATGCTGATGTCATTTTTGCAACGAGCGCGGCCCCTTCCCCTTCGCGAGAGGCTGGGGTTCCTCCCGGACGACGTCTTGACCGGCGGCTTCTGGATGCATGCCGTCTCCGTGGGCGAGATGCGTCTGGCGCTTCGGATCCTGCCGGAATTGCGGAGGCGCTTCCCGGGCGCCCCGGTCCACGTCAGCACGGGGACGCCGACCGGGCGCGCGCTGGCGACGGCCGGGGCCGGCGGACCGCCGCCCGAATCGATCGGCGCCCTTCCCTTCGACCTCCCCTTCGCCATGGGTCGCCTCCTGGACCGGCTGCGCCCGCGCGCCGTGCTGATCGTCGAGACCGAGATCTGGCCGAATCTTCTCAGGCTCTGCGCCAAGCGCGGCGTTCCGGTCCTCCTGGTGAACGGCCGGATCTCCTCCCGATCCTTCCCGCGTTACCGGGCCCTGCGGGGGTTCGTGGGCCGCGCTCTTCCCGGTTTCCGGACCCTCGGCATGCAGTCGCGCGACGACGCGGACCGGGTCATCTCCCTGGGCGCGCCCGCGGATCGCGTGGTCGTCACCGGCAACCTCAAGTTCGATCTCGAGCCGCCGCGCGTCGATCCGGTCGCGCTGCGCAGACGCCTCGGCGTCGAGGAGACGGCGCCCCTGTTCGTCGCGGGAAGCACGGCGGCGGGCGAGGAGGCCCCGGTCCTTCAGGCTTTCCGCGCGCTGCGCGCCGCGCACCCGCGCGCCCGTCTCGTCCTGGCCCCGAGACACCCGGAGAACTTCGGGGCGGCCGAGCGGACGGCCCGCGATGCCGGGCACGCCGTTCTCGCGTGGAGCCGTCTTGCGGAAAGGACGGCGGACTCCCCCTCCTCGGGCGCCTGGGAGGTCCTGGTCCTCGATCGTCTCGGCGTCCTTCCGGAGGTCTACGCCGCCGCCGATCTGGTGTTCGTCGGAGGAAGCCTGGTGCCGCGCGGCGGCCAGAACGTTCTGGAGCCGGCCGCCCTCGGCAAACCTGTCCTGTTCGGCCCTCTGACCGACAACTTCCGGGCCGCCTCCGAGGCGCTCGTGTCGGCGGGGGCCGGCTTCGTGGCGCGCGACGGCGAGGAGCTGGGCCGCCTTCTCGTTCGTCTCCTCGACGACCGCGCCGGCTACAGGGTGGCGTCGACCATGGCCAGACGCGTGGTCGAGACGAACCGCGGGGCCCTCCTCAAGACGATGACCCTGATCGAGGAGGCGCTCTCTCCGGGCGGCTCGATGACTCTGCGCGCCGCCCGGACGTGAGGGGCCTCGAGATTCTCGACGCGCCGCTGGCCCGGCCGTTCCTGGCGGTGCCCGGGCTGGCCTACCGGGCGGCCGTCACGCTGCGCAACTCCCTGTACGACGCGGGGCGTCTCCCGTCCCACCGCCTCCCCTGCGCCGTGGTCAGCATCGGCAATCTGACCATGGGCGGAACGGGGAAGACGCCGCTGACGTCCCACGTGGCCGCCCTGCTGCGCGAATCGGGCTACAGGGTCGGGGTCGTGAGCCGCGGCTACGGCCGGCGCGGCGGGAACGCCCCACTCCTGGTCTCGAACGGCCGGACCGTCCTGGCCGACGCGCAGAGCGCGGGGGACGAGCCCTACCTCATCGCACGCGACAATCCGGCGGTGCCGGTGGCGATCGGCGCGGATCGCGTCGCCGCGGCGCGTTTCCTGGTGCGCTCCTGCTCTCCTGAAGTCCTCGTGCTCGACGACGCGTTCCAGCATCGCAGGCTGGCGCGCGACCTCGACCTCCTGCTGCTCGACGGCCGCGACCCCTGGGGCAATGGTAGAATGCTGCCCCGCGGACCGCTGCGCGAGCCGATCGCGTCCCTGGCTCGCGCCGATGCCTTCGTCCTGACCCGGTCGTCGGGACAGGTCCCGGCCGACCTGGCGTCCGCGCTCGAGCGATTCAAGCCGGGCGCGTCCGTGTTCCACTGCCGCCTGCAGCCGCGCGGGTTCGTGACGGCGGAGGGCGAAGCGGTCGGCCTGGCATCGCTGAAGGGCTTCTCGGCGTTCGTTTTCTCCGGGATCGCGCGGCCCGAGCGGTTCGAGGAGGACCTGCGCGATCTCGGTGTCGGGATCGCCGGCGCCCGGCGATTCGCCGACCATCACCGCTTCCGCC
Organism: Candidatus Dormiibacterota bacterium; assembly: GCA_035635555.1. Classification (NCBI taxonomy): domain Bacteria; kingdom Bacillati; phylum Candidatus Dormiibacterota; species Candidatus Dormiibacterota bacterium. The sequence goes on along the minus strand of DASQAT010000026.1, from coordinate 19,673 downwards.
GGCGCGACCTGGAGGAGATCGTGCTCGAGGCCCGGCGGCTCCGCGCGGATGTCCTGGTGACCACCGAGAAGGACCTGGTTCGCCTCATGGATGCCCCCGAGGGATCGCCGCCCCTGTACGCCCTGGCGATCCAGGCGTCCTTCCCGTTCGGACCGGGGCCCCAGGGGTGGCTCCTCGATCGGCTGCGGCAGGTCCGCCCGGATCGGAGGATGACGTGAGCGGCGGCGGCTCCGCGCGGCGTGTCGCGACCGGCCGGCGTTTCTCGCCGATCCGCCGCCTCCGCCACATGGAGCAGACGCGTGCGGCGCGGCACTTCGTCGCTTACCTGTTCTGTCGCAGCCTGATGTTCTGTCTCGCGCTCCTGCCGCGGAGTCTCGGCCAGGCCATCGGCCGCGGCTGCGGCCTGCTGTTCTACCTGGTGTCACCGCGGCACCGCCGCATCGCCCTCTCCAACCTGAAGCGGGCCTTCGGCGACTCGATGCCTCCCCGGCGCCGCGCGCGCCTGGCGCGCTCGTCGTTCGCCCACGCGGGGATGATCATGGCGGACGCCGCCTACTTCCGGCGCACCGCCCGGCGGCCGCTGGAGAGCGTCGCCGTATACGAGGGCCAGGAACACTTGATGCAGGCCGCGTCCGCGGGGCGCGGTGTCCTGGTCTTCTCCGCGCATTTCGGACACTGGGAGCTGGTGGCCCTGCTGCAGGCCCGTCTCGGCGTGCCGTTCACCATGGTCGTGCGCCCCCTCGAGAACGCGCGTCTGAACGAATTCCTCACCCGGCTGCGCGGCATCACGGGGAACGAGGTGATCGCGAAGTACGACGCAGCGCGCGGCGTCCTGCGGGCGCTGCGCGGCGGGCGCGCGGTGGCGCTCCTCATCGACCAGAACGTGCGCGGCGAGGGCGGGCTGTTCGTCGACTTCTTCGGCCTGCCGGCCTCCACCACACCCGCGCTCGCGATCTTCGCCCTGAAGTGCGGAGCGCCGATGGTGCCGGTGTTCTCCTATCCGAGACACGACGGGCGGCTGCTGATCCGCTACGGGCCGCCGCTGCAGGCGGAGCGGCGGGGTGCCATCGCCGACGACATCCTGGCGACGACGCGCCGGTGCACCGCCGTTCTCGAAGAAGAGATCCGCCGTCACCCGGAGTACTGGCTGTGGATGCACAATCGCTGGCGCACGCGCCCGCCCGCCGTCCCCGGCGGCGCGCCGGGGCGGGACGGGCAGCCCCGTGACGTGCTGGCGGGGTCCCTGCGATGAGCCGCGCCGCGATCTTCCTCGACCGCGACGGCACGATCTGCGAGGAGGTGGGGTACGTCAACCACCTGTCGCGCAGCCGGCTGCTGCCGGGGAGCCTGGAGGCGATCCGTCTGATCAACCAGGCGGGTCTTCTGGCGGTGGTCACGACGAACCAGTCGGGCGTGGCGCGCGGCTACTTCAGCGAGGATCTGGTGGAGGCGGTGCACGCGCAGCTGCTCTCCGCCGTGTCCTCGGGAGGCGCGCGTCTGGACGCGATCTACTATTGCCCGCACCACCCGAGCGAGGGGTCGCCCCCCTGGCGCACCGCCTGCGACTGCCGCAAGCCGAAACCCGGAATGATCCTGCGGGCGGCGCGCGAGCACGGCATCGACATCGCCGGCTCGTACGTCGTCGGCGACAGTGTCGTCGATATCGAGGCGGGAGCGGCCGCCGGCCTGCCCGGGGTCCTGGTCCTCACCGGCTACGGGCGCGGTCTGCTCGAGCACCAGAAGCACCGGTTCAAGACCGAGCCCGCGCACGCAGCCGAAGATCTCCTCGGGGCCGTGCGCTTCATCCTGTCGCGGAGGCGGACATGAAGGCTCAGGGGACGGCGCGCGACTCGCTGCTCGCGGCGATCGACCGGATGGGCGGCTCGCGCGTCATGGTGGTCGCCGACCTCGTCCTCGACGAATTCGAGTACGGGGAGATCGACCGCGTCTCCCGCGAGGCTCCGGTCCTCATCCTGGCGCATCGCGGCACGGTCCGTCTGCCCGGCGGCGGGGCGAACGCCGTGCACAACCTGGCGGCGCTCGACGGCAAGCCGCTCGTCGTCGGGCGGGTCGGCGGGGACGAGGCGGGGGATCGGCTGCTGTCGCTCCTGAACGAGCGCGGCGCCGACACGACGCGCGTCTGGCGCGACCCCGGGTACGCGACGCCGGTGAAGCGCCGTGTCCTGGCCGGCAGCGCCCATTCGGTCCGCCAGCAGATCGTCCGTATCGATCGGGGAGGCGGCCCGGCCGTAAAGGCCCAGGGCTCGCCGCTCCTGCCGGCGGTGCGCGAAGCGGTCGCGACGGCGCAGGGAACGCTGCTGTCCGACTATTCCCTGGGGCTTCTGAACGGGGACACGATCGGTGCGGTGACGGAGGCGGTGCGGGCCGCCCGGAAACCCTGGTTCGTCGACTCGCGCTCGCAGATCCGCCGGTTCCGGGGCATGACCGCCGCCACGCCGAACCTGCAGGAGGCGGAGGCGGCGCTGGGCGAGCGGGTCGAGGACGATCTCGAGAAACTGGGGCGCGCCGGGACGGCGCTGTGCGCGAGCCTCGACGCCTCGACCATCGTGGTCACGCGCGGCAGTCAGGGTATGAGCGTGTTTCCGCGCGACTCCGACCCGGTGCACCTGGGCGTGTACGGGACCGACGAGGTGGCCGACGTGACCGGCGCGGGGGACACCGTGATCGGTGTATTGACCCTGGCGATGCTGGCGGGAGCGGGAGCGGTGGAGGCGGCCAGGCTCGCCAACTACGCCGGCGGCATCGTGGTCATGAAGCGGGGCACGGCAACTGTAAGCCGCGAGGAGCTGCGCCGCGCCGTGCGCACCGACCCCGCGCTCGATTCGCCCGCCCGCCGCGCGTGACCCGCAGCGCCGCGCCGGCCGCCGGACGCGTCCTTCCCCTTCGGCGCGTCCTCCGGGAGATCGCGCGGCTGCGGCGTCTCCGCCCGGAGATCCGCGTCGTCCTGGCGAACGGACTCTTCGATCTCCTGCACGTGGGTCACGTCCGGTACCTCCAGGCGGCCCGCCGGCTGGGAGACGTCCTGGTGGTCGCGGTGAACGATGATCGCTCCGCGCGTCTGCTCCGCGGCCCGGGGAGGCCGATCCTCGGGTCGGCCGACCGGGCCCGCATGGTGGCCGCCGTGGACGGGGTGGACTTCGTCGTCCTGTTCGGCGGACCGACCGTGGCGCCGTTGCTCCGGCGCCTCAGGCCGGACGTGCAGTGCAAGGGGACGGATTACACGCGCGCGAGCGTGCCCGAGCGGGGGGTCGTGCGTTCATACGGAGGGCGGGTCGCCATCGTGGGCGACCCGAAGAGGCATGCCACCACCGACCTGATCGCCAGGATCCGCCGACTGGCGGGCCGCTGAACGTCGGCTATTTCTCGTCCTTCTCGCCGCCCTCGTCCGCAGCCGGCTCCTCGGCCGCCGCGGCCTCGACCTGCGCCTTCTCCTCGGCCTTGGCCTTGCGGCCGCGGCGCGCCTTCTTGTCGTCCTTCTGCTTCTTGAAGGTCGGCTCCGAGCCCACCAGCTCGACGATCGCCATGTCGGCGCCGTCACCCGGTCGCGGCCCGAGCTTCAGGGCGCGGGTGTAGCCGCCCGGACGCGCCGCGAAGCGCGGTCCGAGAGTGTCGAACAGCTTCTTGACGACCGTCTTGTCGCTGATCTGCCGCAGGACCTGACGCCGGGCGTGCAGGTCGTCCCGCCGCGCCAGGGTGATCAGCTTCTCGGCGAACGGCCGCAGCTCGCGGGCCTTCGGCAGAGTGGTCTTCAGCCGCTCGTGGCGGAACAGATCGGTCGCCAGGTTGCGCAGCAGCGCCCGCCTGTGACTGGAGGTCCGGCCGAGCTTCCGGTACCCGACGTTGTGGCGCATGCCGCTCCTACTCCTCCTTCGGCTTCAGGATGTGGTCGACCTTCATCCCGAGCGACAGACCCATCTCGGCCAGGAGCTCCTTGATCTCGTTCAGGGACTTGCGGCCGAAGTTCTTGGTCTTGAGCATCTCGGCCTCGGTCTTCTGGACCAGGTCCGCGATCGTCTTGATGTCGGCGTTCTTCAGGCAGTTGTACGAGCGGACCGACAGCTCCAGCTCCTCGATCGAACGCATGAGGTTCTCTCTCATGCGCTCCTTCTCGCGATCCACCTCCTCCTCGTCCATCTCGGGGGTCTCTTCGAAATTGATGAAGATGGACAGGTGGTCCTTCAGGAGCTTGCTCGCGAGGGCCACGGCGCTCTGCGGCTGCACCGCGCCGTTGGTCCAGACCTCGATGGTGAGCTTGTCATAGTCGGTCGTCTGACCCAGCCGCGCGTCCTCCACCGTATAGTTGACCTTCTTCACGGGAGAGTGGACCGAGTCGATCGGGATGAAGCCGATCGAAAGGTCGGTGTCGAAATTCCGATCGGCCGGGACGTAGCCGCGGCCCGGCTTGACGCGCATCTCGATGTTGAGCCGGCCCTCCTCGCTGAGGGTGGCGATGTGGACCTCGGGATCGAGGATCTCGACGTTGGGGTTGCTCTCGATCTGGCCGGCCTTGACCTCCATCGCCCCCTCGGTCCGCAGATAGATCGTCTCCGGATGGCCGACGTTGAGCTTGAGCGGGATCTGCTTGAGGTTGAGGATCAGGTCGATGGTGTCCTCCACCACGCCGGGGATCGAGGTGAACTCGTGCAGCACCCCCTCGATCTTGACCGCGGTGATCGCCGCCCCCTCGATCGAGGACAGCAGGACGCGCCGCATCGCATTGCCGATCGTCGTGCCGAATCCACGCTCGAACGGCTGGGCATGGAACTTTCCGTAGGTCGGCGTCAGCGACTCCAGATCGCACTCGAGTCGCTTCGGTCTCTGAAAACCTTTCCACAGCATCGGGTCGATCCTCCTGGGGGCCGCGCGTTGGGGCGGCCCGATCCGATTACTTGCTGTAAAGCTCGACGATCAGCTGTTCCTGGATGGGCATGGTGATGTCCTCGCGGCGCGGCAGCGTCGACACAGTCCCCTTGAAGCCGCCCGTGTCCACCAGGAGCCACTGCGGGAACCCGCGCGCGCGCGCCTGCTCGAACGAGGCGAGGAAGGCCTCGTTCTTCTCCATCTTCGGCCGGAGCGACACGACCTGCCCGGGCTTCACCAGGAACGCCGGGATGTCCACCTTGCGGCCGTCCACCCGCACGTGGCCGTGGGCCACGATCTGGCGGGCCTGGGCGCGCGACGAGGCGAATCCGAGACGGTAGACGACGTTGTCGAGCCGGCGCTCCAGGTTGATGAGCAGCAGCTCCCCTGTGATCCCCTTCTTGCGGCTGGCCGCCTGGAATCCGAGCCGGAACTGATTCTCCAGGAGCCCGTACAGTCTCTTCACCTTCTGCTTCTCGCGCAGCTGCACGCCGTAGCCCTGCAGCTTGACCCGCCGCTTGCCGTGCTGCCCCGGGGCGAAGTTGCGCCGCTCGATGGCGCACTTCTCCGTGTAGCAGCGCGTCCCCTTCAGAAACAGCTTCAGCCCCTCGCGACGGCAGAGCCGGCAGACCGAACCACGTGTCCTCGCCACTCCTTCTCTCCTCCTCTCAGACGCGCCGGCGTTTCGGCGGGCGGCAGCCGTTGTGCGGGATCGGCGTGACGTCCTTGATCGCCTTGACTTCGAGCCCGATCGCCTGCAGGGCCCGGATGGATGATTCGCGTCCGGCGCCGGGCCCGGTGACCCGGACCTCGATCTGCCTGACGCCGTGCTCCTTGGCGGTGTTGCCCGCGGCCTGGGCCGCCAGCTGCGCCGCGAACGGCGTGCCCTTGCGCGAGCCCTTGAAGCCGATGCACCCCGCCGACGACCAGGACAGGACGTTCCCGGCCTGGTCGGAGATGCTGATCACCGTGTTGTTGAACGACGCGTGCACGTTGCAGATGGCGAACGGGACGTTCTTCCGATCCTTCTTGCGGCCCGGCGCCTTGTGGACCGCCGCCGCCCCCTCACCGCCGGCAGCCTCCACCGGCGCCGCGTCCTTCCCGGGGCCCGGTGCGGCCGTCTCCTTCGCCTCGGCCTTCTTGGCCCTCGGGGCCTTCTCGGGCTTCGGGCCGCCTTCCTTCGGGCCCGCGTCCTTCGTGTCTTTTGCGTCAGCCATGGATCTCCTCGGGTCTTGACACCCTCTTCATCCCTTCTTGCCGGCCGGGGCCTTCTTCTTGCCGGCGACCGTCTTGCGCGGCCCCTTGCGCGTGCGGGCGTTGGTGTGCGTTCTCTGGCCCCGCACCGGGAGGTTGCGGCGGTGCCGCATTCCCCGGTAGCAGCCGATGTCGATCAGCCGCTTGATGTCCATCTGGACGTTCTTGCGCAGGTCTCCCTCGACCTGCCCCTCTTCCTGGATCACATCGCGGATCTTGCGGACTTCGTCCTCCGCGAGATCCTTGACCTTGATGCTCTTCCCCACCCCCGCCTTGCCGAGGATGCGATTGCTGCGCGACCGGCCGATCCCGAAGATGTAGGTCAGCGCGATCTCGATCCGCTTGTTCTGCGGCAGATCCACACCGGCGATGCGTGCCACGGAGCCTCTCCTTCTATCCCTGGCGCTGCTTGTGCTTCGGGTTCTCGCAGATCACCCGGACCACGCCGCGCCTCTTGATCACCTTGCACTTGTCGCAGATTCTCTTGACCGATGCCCTGACCTTCATGTCCGGCGTCTCCCCCGCCTCACTTGAACCGGTAGACGATCCGTCCCCGCGACAGGTCGTAGGGGGACAGCTCGACGAGCACCCTGTCTCCCGTCAGGATGCGGATGAAATTCTTGCGCATCTTCCCCGAGATGTGGGCGAGCACCTGGTGCTTGTTGTCGAGCTGCACCCGGAACATGGCGTTCGGCAGCGGCTCGACGACCACCGCCTCCACCTGGATCGCCTCATCCTTGGGCAACTACAGTCCCTCCACTTCGCCGCCGAGGAGCAGGGGCCCGTCCTCGGTGATGGCGATCGAGCGCTCGAAATGCGCCGACAGAGAACCGTCCAGCGTCGAAGCGGTCCAGCCGTCCGTGTGAATCCGCACGGCCGGCCCCCCCACGTTCACCATCGGCTCGATCGCCAGGGCCAGCCCCTCCTTGAGGACCGGGCCCGATCCGGGCGTCCCGTAATTCGGGACCTGCGGATCCTCGTGGAGCGAGGTCCCGATGCCGTGGCCGACGAACTCGCGTACCACCGAGTATCCCTGTGCTTCCACGTGCCCCTGCACCGCCGCGGAGATGTCCGAAAGCCTCGCCCCCGCGCGCGCCGCCTGGATGCCCTTGCGCAGCGACTCGCGCGTCACCCGCAGCAGATCATCGGCCTCACGGGAGATGCGGCCTACGGGGACGGTCACGGCCGCGTCCCCGTAGTATCCCTCAAGTACCACTCCGAAATCGAGCCCGACGATATCCCCCTCCTTCAACATCTTCTTCGCCGAGGGGATGCCGTGCACCACCTCCTCGTTCACCGAGGCGCACAGAACGCACGGATACCCCCGGTACCCCTTGAACGCCGGCCGGACGGCCGCATCCCGGCACATCTTCTCCGCCAGGCGATCGAGATCGGCGGTGGTCACTCCCGGCGCCACCGCCTTGGCCAGCGCGGCCAGGATCTGAGCCACCACGCGGTTGCAACGGTCCATCGTCTCAATCTCTTCCCGGGACTTGTAGATGATCATGCCGTCAGTCCCGTGACCACCGCCGCAATCCGCCCGAACACCTCGTCCGGCGTTCCCCGCCCGTCGATCTCGACGAGTCTGCCGGTTTTCCGGTAGCGCGCCACCAGCGGTGCCGTCTGCTCGCGGTAGGCCTTGAGCCGTTGCGCGATGGCCGCCTCCACGTCGTCCGGGCGCTGCCTCAGCTCCGAACCGCAACGGTCGCAGACCCCGTCGACCTTCGGCCGGTTGTACCGGACGTGGTACGTCGCGCCGCAGTTCCCGCACGACCGACGACCCGCGAGGCGGTCGACGATCTCCGCCTCGGGGACCTCGATGCCGATCACCCGATCCAGCGCCTGGCCGCGTTTCGCCAGGATGCTGTCCAAGAGGTCCGCCTGGGCGACCGTCCGCGGGAACCCGTCCAGGAGAAAGCCGTCCGCCGCGTCCGGCCTGGCCAGCCTCTCCTCCATCACCTCGGCCACGAGCCCGTCCGGCACCAGCTCCCCGCGCTCGACGATCGCCGCCACCCTGCGACCCAGGGGCGATCCGTCCCGGATCGCCGCGCGCAACAGGTCGCCCGTCGAGATGTGCGGCAGGCCGGTCCGCCGCGAGATCTCCGCAGCCTGCGTCCCCTTGCCGACCCCCGGGGCGCCCAGGAGCACCAGCCTCGCCCCGGAGCCGCCCACAGCACTCATCCCTTCACCCGCGGCGGCCGCGCATCCTCGCCCCCTTCAAGAAGCCGTCGTAGTGCCTCATGATGAGCTGCGATTCGATCTGCTGCACCGTGTCCATGGCGACGCCGACGACGATCAGGAGCGACGTCCCGCCGAAATAGAACTTCAGGCCGAGCCCCTGCGTCAGGAACGCCGGCAGCCACGCGTCCAGCGTCGGACCGATGAGCGGGAGCGCCTGGATGTTGAGCCCGCTGATCAGGATCTGGGGGAGCAGCGCGATCATGGCCAGATAGATGGCTCCCACGAACGTCAGACGCGTCAGGATCTCGTCCAGGTATTCCGCCGTCCTCCGCCCGGGGCGGATTCCCGGGACGAAGCCGCCGTATTTCTTCATGTTGTCGGCCACGTCCATCGGGTTGAAGATGATCGAGATGTAGAAATAGCAGAAGAAGATGATGGCCACGAAGTAGAGGAGGTTGTGGAGGGGCATGGTGTAGTCGAGCTGGTGGTACAGGCTGGCCAGCCACGGCTTGTCCTGCACTCCCAGCCACTGCATGAAGGTCAGGGGGAACGCCAGGACCGAGGAGGCGAAGATCACGGGGATGACTCCGCCCGTGTTGAGCCGGAGCGGCATGTGCGTCTGCATGCCGCCGTACATCCGCCGGCCGACGACGCGGCGCGCGTACTGCACGGGGATCTTGCGCTGCGCCCTCTCGACCCAGATGATGGCGGCGATCACGGCGGTCATCACCGCCAGGAGGATCAGAATGGAAATGACCCCCAGGTTCCCGGTCGTCACGTCCTGATAGAGCGTCGCGACGGCGGTGGGCAGGCCGGACACGATGCCGGCGTAGATGATGAGCGAGATGCCGTTGCCGATCCCGCGCTCGGACACCTGCTCGCCGACCCACATGATGAAGGCGGTGCCGGTCGTCAGCGTCAGGACCGTCATCATCCGGAAGCTCCAGCCGGGATGCGGCACCACGCCGCCCCCCCCGCCGGCGCGCGACAGACTCTCGAGCCAGAAGGCGATGCCGAGCGCCTGGACGAACGAGAGCATCACCGTCCCGTAGCGCGTGTACTGCGTGATCTTCTTGCGCCCGACCTCCCCCTCCTTGGACAGCTTCTCGAGATACGGCCAGATGACGGTCAGGAGCTGCAGGATGATCGACGCCGAGATGTACGGCATGATGCCGAGCGCGAAGATGGTCAGGCGCCTCAGGTTGCCGCCGGAGAACAGATCGAGGAACCCGAGAATGCCGCCCCCCTGCTGGCGGAAGAACGACTCCAGCGCCTGGAAATTGATCCCCGGGACCGGGATGTGCCCGCCGACGCGGTAGACCGCGAGCATCAGGAAGGTGAAGATCACACGCTTCCTCAGGTCCGGGATGCTGAAGATGTTCTTGATCGAGTCGATCATCTCGCTCTCTTTCCTAGCGGGCCGCCGCGGGGCGGGTGATCACCTCGGCGCGGCCGCCGGCGCGGGCGATCTTCTCCGCCGCCGACTTGCTGAACCGGTGCGCCTTCACCACGATCGCCTTCGTCAGCTCGCCGTCCCCGAGGACCTTGATCCCCGACAGCATCGCCTTGACCAGACCTTCCTTCACGAGCCGCTCGGGCGTGATCTCGCCGTCCAGGGTGTTCAGCGCCCCGACGTTGACGACCGCGTATTCGGTCCGGAACAGGTTGGTGAAGCCGCGCTTCGGCACGCGCCGGTGAAGGGGGTTCTGGCCGCCCTCGAAGCCGAAGTACTGCTTCCGGCCGGACCGCGACAGCTGCCCCTTGTTGCCGGCAGTGGCGGTCTTGCCGTGACCCGATCCCGGACCGCGCCCGATCCGCTTCGGCTTCTTGCGCGCCCCCTTGACAGCCCTGAGCGTCGAAAGATTCAGCTTACGCGCCACGCTCCCCCTCCTCGATCCTGACCAAGTGCGGAATCGCCTTCACCATGCCGCGCACCGCGGGGTTGTCCGGCCGCACCACGCGATGGTGCGGGTGGCGCAGGCCGAGCGCGCGCAGCACCCGCTTCTGTCGCACCGGGCAGGCGATGCCGCTCACGTACTGCACGATGGTGATCGTCGCGCCCGAAGGCTTCCGGACGCGCGGCTCCCGGGCCCGCGGCTGCGGCGACTCCGGGATGTTGCCCGGCCCGGCCTCGGAGTGCCCGGAAGCACCGGCCGCTTTCGGCGTCGCCGCGGCGCGCTTCGCCGGTTTGTTCGCGGCCGCAGGGCGCGCCGTCGTCTTCTTGACCCGCTTGGCGCCCGCGGACGGTTTCTTCGCGCTAGGCATCGACGCCCTCGGTCAGGACCGGAGGCGCCGCCGGAGCGTCGTCCACGACGCGTCGCCGGTTGCGGGTCGTCTGCGGATCCCGGAGCTTCATGAGCCCGTCGAACGTCGCCTTCACGACGTTGTGCGGGTTCGCCGAGCCGAGCGATTTCGTCAGGACGTCCTGCACGCCGGCCGATTCCACCACGGCCCGGACGGCCCCACCCGCGATGACGCCGGTTCCCGGAGAGGCGGGCTTGAGGAGGACCTGCCCGGCGCCGAAGATCCCCAACACGGGGTGCGGGATCGTCGTCCCCCTCATGGGGATGTGGATGAGGTTCCTCTTGGCACGCTCGATCCCTTTGGCGATCGCCTGGGGGACTTCCTTCGCCTTGCCCGCCCCGTATCCGACGTGGCCGCGGGCGTCGCCGACGACCACCAGCGCGGAGAAACGGAAATTCTTGCCCCCCTTGACGACCTTCGTCACGCGGTTGATGTGGACCACCCTGTCCTTCAATTCGAGAGAGTCCGGCTTGATCCTTGGCACTCGTTTACCCCCGGGTCGTCGCCGACCCGCTTAGAATTTCAATCCGGCGGTCCGCGCCGCGTCCGCGACCGCCTTGACGCGGCCGTGGTACAGGTACCCGCCGCGATCGAACACGACCTTGTCGAGGCCCTTTTCCAGGAGACGCGCGGCGATCAATTCCCCGACCTTCTTCGCCGCCTGGACGTTCCCGGTCTTCGCCTTCTCGCCGCGCAGCTCGAGTGTCGAGGCCGTGGCGAGCGTCACACCGCGCAGGTCATCGATCGCCTGCACGTAGAGGTGGTCCAGGCTGCGGTACACGCACAGGCGCGGCCGCTCGGCCCCGCCCTCCACCCGCGCCCGCACGCGCGCGTGTCTCTTTTCCCTGGCCCGGTCCTTGTCGTGCTCATGCACCATCTCAGGCTCCCGCGGCGGCTCCGGTCTTCCCGGCCTTGCCGGCCTTCTTCTTGATGACCTCGTTCGCGTACCTGATTCCCTTCCCCTTGTACGGCTCGGGAGCCCTCAGCTTGCGGATATCGGCGGAGACCTGTCCGACCTTCTGCCGATCGGCGCCGGCGACGGTGAGACGGGTCTGCTTGTCCACCTTGATCTCGATGCCGTCCGGGATCGGGAACTCGATCGGGTGGGAGTATCCCAATGCGATCGACAGGACCCGACCCTGGATCTGGGCCTTGTAGCCGATGCCGACGATTTCGAGCTCCTTGCTGAAGCCGTCCTGGACGCCCTTCACGGCGTTGGCCACGAGCGCCCGGGTCAGACCGTGGAGCGCACGCTGCTGCCGCGTGTCGTCGGCGCGCTTGAACACGACAGTTCCCTTGTCGACCGCGCACGTGATCCCCGCCGGCAGGGGGTTCAGCAGGGACACCTTCCCCTTCTCCACGAGGATCTCGTTCCCCTGCACCTTGACGCTCACCCCCGCGGGGAGAGCGATCGGCATTCTTCCGATTCGCGACATGTCCTCTTCACCAGACGTTGCAGACGATCTCGCCGCCCACGCCCGCCTTGCGGGCATCGTGGCCGCTCAACACACCCTTGGGCGTCGACACGATGCTCACACCCAGCCCGCCCATCACCGGCGGGATCTCGCCGGAACCCGCGTAGACGCGACGACCGGGCCGGCTCACCATCTGAATGCCCGAGAGTATCGGCGTCCCCTCCTCGTCGTAGCGCAGCGTGACCCGGATGGACTTGAACTTCCCCTTTTCGACCGAGGCGACCCCCGCGACGTACCCCTCGGCCTTCAGGATCGAGGCGATCGCCAGCTTCATGTTCGAGTGCGGGATCTCGACGCGGGGGTGCCGGGCCCGCACGGCGTTGCGGATGCGCGTCAGCATGTCGGAAATCGGATCGGTCATCGTGTCCTCGGCCCCTTTCGCCTACCAGCTGGACTTCGTGACGCCCGGGATCAGCCCCTGCAACGTCAGGTTCCGGAAACAGATCCGGCACATCTGGAACTTGCGCATGAAGCCCCGGGCGCGGCCGCAGCGCTTGCAGCGGTTGCGGATCCGGATCGCGTACTTCGGTTTCTTGCGCATCGCCGCGATCCAGGCTGTGGTCGCCATCGCTCTCAAGCCTCCCTAATCGCGCCGGAACGGCAGGCCGAGGAGGCTCAGCAGATTCTTCGCCTCCTCGTCGGTCTCGGCCGTCGTCACGATCGTCACGTTCATCCCGTGGACCTTGTCCACCTTGGTGTAGTTCACTTCCAGGAACACCAGCTGATCCTTCAGCCCCATCGTGTAATTGCCGCGCCCGTCGAAGGAGCGCGTGGGCAGACCGCGGAAGTCCCGCACGCGCGGCAGGGCGATGGTGACCATCCGGTCGAAGAAGTCGTACATCCGGTCGCCGCGCAGCGTCACGGTGCAGCCGATCGGCATGCCCTCACGGATCTTGAAGTTCGCGATCGACTTGCGGGCGCGGCGCATCACCGGTCTCTGGCCTGAGATCGCCCCGAGCTGCTCCACGGCGGCGTCGAGGATCTTGATGTTCTGATTCGCCTCGCCCACTCCCATGTTGATCACGATCTTGTGCAGGCGCGGCACCGCCATCGGGTTCTTGTACCCGTAGCGTTCCATCATCTGGCGGACGACCTCCTTCTGGTACGCCTGCCGGACGCGGGACACATAGCGTCCCTCGGGTTTCGCCGCCGCCGCCGTCTGTTGCGCCATCGCTCCGCCCCTACTTGTCCAGGACCCCGCCGCAGCGCCGGCAGGCCCGGACCTTCTTCCCGTCTTCCAGGATCTTGTGTCCGACGCGCGTCGGCTTGCCGCACTCGCCGCACACCGGCATGAGATTGCTGAGGTCCACGGGCGCCTCGCGCTCCAGGATCCCGCCCTTGATGTTCTTCTGGGGGTTCGCCTTGGTGTGCTTGCGGACGAAGTTCACGCCCTCGACGATCGCCCGTCCCTCCGCGGGGAACACGCGCAGGACGCGCCCGGTGCGCCCCTTGCTCTTTCCCGCCAGGACCACCACGTTGTCGTTCCTCCGGATGCTCCGCGCCCGCGGCGCCACCGCCGTCATGGTCAGATCACCTCCGGAGCCAGGGACACGATCTTCATGAAATTCTTGTCGCGCAGCTCGCGCGCGACCGGGCCGAAAATGCGCGTGCCGATCGGCTCGCCTGCGTCGTTGATCAGGACGGCGGCGTTCTGATCGAAACGGATGTACGTCCCGTCCCGTCGCTTCTGCGTCTTGCACATCCGCACGATCACCGCCTTCACCACCTGGCCCTTCTTCACGTTTCCCTCGGGGATCGCCTCCTTGACGTTGGCCGTGATCACGTCCCCGATGCGGCCGTAGAAGTTGATCGAACGGCCGCGTGTGTGGATGCAGGAGATCCTCTTCGCCCCTGAATTATCGGCGACTTCGAGGTACGTCCGCATCTGGATCATGTCGATCTCCTCGCGTGTCCTGGGACGCCGCCACCCCGCGGCGGCCGGTCCCCGGGCGTTACTCCGACGCCCTCTCCAGGATCTCCTTGACCACCCAGCGCTTGTGCCGGGAGAGCGGGCGCGACTCCTGGATGCGCACCCGGTCGCCGATCTTGCACTCGTTCTTCTCGTCGTGCGCCATGAAGCGGGATCGCCGCCTCAGGTACTTGCCATACAGCGGATCCATCACCAGCCGCTCGACCTCGATGACGGCGGTCTTGTCCATCTTGTCGCTGATCACGATCCCGTCCTTCTCGAGCCTGCGGCGCTTCGCTTCAGTCTGCCCTTCCAAGAGCTCCATCACTCTCTCCCGGTCGCCGGGGCGGACTCCCCGGCCGTCTTCTCGCGGATCACCGTCAGGACGCGCGCCAGCTCCTTGCGCACGAGGGCGATCTTCTGCGGGCTCTCCGACTGCCCGGTGGCCTTCTGGAACCGCAGCTTGAAGATCTGCTCGCGCAGCGTCTGCTCGCGCGTCCTGAGCTCGTCCACGCCTTTCTCGCGCAGCTGGTTCGCCTTCACCTGCGGCATCGTCAGATCCCCCGGTGCACGAACATCGTCCTGAGTCCGATCTTGTGCGACGCGAGGCGCATCGCCTGGCGCGCGATTTCCTCGGTCACCCCTTCCATCTCGTAGAGCACGCGTCCCGGCCTCACCACCGCGACCCAGCCCTCCGGCGCCCCCTTCCCCTTGCCCATGCGGGTCTCGGCAGGCTTCTTGGTGATCGGCTTGTCGGGGAAGATGCGCACCCAGATTTTTCCACCGCGCTTGACGAAGCGGGTCATCGCGATGCGCGCCGCCTCGATCTGTTTGTCGGTCACCCACCCCGGCTCGAGGACCTTGAGCCCGTAGTCACCGAAGGAGATCGTCGACCCGCGCCACGCCTTGCCGCGGCGCCGCCCGCGCATCTGCTTCCGGTACTTGACTTTCTTCGGCATCAACATGGGGTTCCCGTGCCTCCCGCCGGTCCGCGGATCAGATCTGGGCCAGACCCAGCCTGTCCTGAGGACGCGTCACGCTCTTCAACTCGCCCTTGTAGATCCACACCTTCACGCCGATCTGGCCATACGTCGTGCGCGCCTCTCCGAACCCGTAGTCGATGTCGGCCCGCAGCGTGTGCAGCGGCAACTGCCCCTCCAGGTACCACTCGGAGCGGGCGATCTCCGCGCCGCCCAGACGGCCCGACACGCGGATCTTGACGCCCTTGGCGCCGAACCGCATGGCCGACTCGATCGCCTTCTTCATGGCGCGCCGGAACGCCACGCGCCGCTCCATCTGCAGCGCCACCGACTCGGAGACCAGTTGCGCCTCCAGCTCCGGCTTGTGGATCTCCATGATGTTGATGAAGATCTCGCGGCCGGTCTTCTTCTGCAGATCGTCACGGAGCTTGTCCACCTCGGCCCCCTTGCGGCCGATGATGATTCCGGGGCGCGAGGTGTGGATGTTGATCTTCAGCTTGTTGGCGGCCCGCTCGATGTCGATGCGCGCCACGCCGGCGTGCGCCAGGCGCTTCTTCAGCTCCGTGCGCAGCGCCAGGTCCTCGTGCAGGAGCGCCGGATAGGTCTTTTCGGCGTACCAGCGCGACTGCCAGGTGCGGTTGAACCCGAGCCGGAAGCCGTAAGGATGGACTTTTTGACCCACTCTCTCACCTCGCTCTGAGGACCGACCTCAAGCCTTTTTCCTGCCGGAGCCCTTGCGCCCGCTCCTGGCCGCCGGGGCCGCGGGCTTCGATCGGCCCGCCGATCTCCGGCCCCGCGCAGGGCGCCCTTTGGTTTCCGTCCCCGCCGTCTCCCGCGCCTCGTCGGCGGACGCCGCGCGCGCCGGGCGCGGAGCGACGGACACCCGTCGCTCGCCCAGGCCGATGGTGATATGGCACATCCGCTTGAGGATGCGGAAGGCCCGCCCCATGGGGGCCGGCTGGATGCGCTTCAGCATCGGCCCCCCGTTGACGAACGCCGTATGCACGAAGAGACGGTCCACGTCCACGTCCTGCCGCTTCTGGCGCGCGTTGGCCACCGCCGAGTCCAAGAGCCGCCCGATCTCCGAGGCGACCGACTTCTTGGTGAAACGCAGCGTCGCGGCCGCCTCACCCACATCCTTGCCCCGGATGAGGTCGACCACGAGGCGCGCCTTCTGGGCCGAGGTCCCCAGATAGCGCACCGTCGCGGACGCAACCAGATCCTGTGGAAGCACCGTCCTCCTCCGCCTACTTCGTAGTCTGAACGACGCCCGCCGAGGGGGCCGGGCCTCCCGGCGACCCGGGGGCTCCGGGCGCGCCGGCCGCCGCCGCTGCCGAGTCCGCGCGCGAGTGGCCGCGGAACGTGCGCGTCGGGGCGAACTCGCCAAGCTTGTGGCCCACCATGTTCTCGGAGATGTACACCGGGATGAATTTCTTCCCGTTGTGCACCGCGATCGTGTGCCCGACCATGTCGGGGATGATCGTCGAGCGCCGCGACCAGGTCTTCAGGACCTTCTTCTCGAATCGCCGGTTCATCTCTTCGATGCGCTTCCTGAGCGGCGCCTCGACGTACGGGCCCTTCTTGATGCTTCTCGCCATGGCCTATTTCCTGTGGCGGACGATGAACCTGTCCGTCCGTTTGTTGTTGCGCGTTTTCTTCTCGCGCACGCCCCAGGGCGTGCACGGGTGGCGGCCTCCGGAGGTCTTCCCCTCGCCGCCGCCGAGCGGGTGGTCGACCGGGTTCATCGCGACGCCCCGGACCGTCGGCCTGATCCCGAGCCAGCGACGCCTCCCGGCCTTGCCCATGGAAATGTTTTCGTGGTCCAGGTTGCCGACCTGGCCGATGGTGGCCTGGCAGACTTCGTGCACCCTGCGAATTTCTCCGGAGGGCAGCTTGACCTGCACCCACCCGGCGTCCTTGGCAAGGAGCTGCGCCGAGCTCCCGGCGCTCCGCACCATCTGCCCGCCGCGCCCCGGCTTCAGCTCGATGTTGTGGATGGCGGTGCCGAGAGGAATGCTCTTCAACGGGAGGGTGTTCCCCACCAGAATGTCAGCCGCCGCGCTGTTGACGATCGTCTGTCCGACCACCAGGCCGTTGGGGGCGATGATGTAGCGCTTCTCCCCGTCGGCGTAATGGATGAGCGCGATGCGCGCCGATCGGTTCGGGTCGTACTCGATCGTCGCCACCTTGCCCGGCACGTCCTTCTTGTCCCGCCGGAAGTCGATGTCCCGGTAGGACCTTTTATGACCGCCCCCCCGGTGCCGGATGGCGAGCCAGCCGATGTTGTTGCGGCCGCCCGTCCGCTTCTTGCCGACGGTCAGCGGCTTGTGAGGCTTCGTGGACGTGATGTCGTCGTTCGTCGTCACCGACATGAAGCGCCGGCTCGGAGTCGACGGACTGAAGTTTCTGATCCCCATATCCTCTACACCGCCTCGAAGTACTCGACCGGCTTCTCGCCCGGCCTGAGGGTCACGTACGCCTTCTTCCAGTCGGAACGCCGCCCTTCGTAGCGCCCGACCCGCTTGCGCTTGCCCCAGGCGTTCTGGGTGCGCACCCTCGCGACCTTCACCTTGAACAGCGTCTCCACGGCCTGGCGGATCTCCACCTTGTTGGCGCGGCGGTCGACCTTGAACGCCAGGACCGGCCCCTTCTCCTTCATCAGGGTCGTCTTCTCGGTGATCAGAGGAGCCACGATCACTTCGTGCGCGCTTCTCATGGCTTGAGCACCTCCGCGACGCGGCCGGCGGCCGCCTCCGTCAGGACCACCGTGTCGTAGAGCAGCAGATCGACGATGTTCAGCGCCGTGCTCAAGGTGGCCTTCACTTTCGGCAGGTTGCGCGCCGAGAGCTCCAGGTGCCGGTTGCCCGGCTCGTCCACCAGGAGGGCCGATCCCTTGACACCGATCTCGTCCATGAGCCGCACGAGCTCCTTCGTCTTCGGCTCTTTCAGAAGCAGCGACTCCACCACCACGATCTTCCCGTCCTGGAGCTTCGCCGACAGTGCGGAACGCAGCGCCCCTTGACGTTTCTTGCGCGGAAACGCGAAGGCGTAGTCGCGCGGCTGCGGGCCGAACACGGTTCCGCCCCCTCTCCAGATCGGGGATCGGATCGAGCCGTGCCTGGAGCGGCCGGTCTTCTTCTGGCGCCACGGCTTCTTGCCGCCGCCCGAGACATCGGAGCGGTTCTTGGTGGCGTGCGTGCCGCTCCGTCCGGCGGCTCGAAACGCGATCACGGCCTCCTGAATGAGGTGCTCCTTGACGGGGCCGGAGAACACGTCGTCGGGAAGAACGAGGTCCCTGACCTCCTTCCCCTCCAGATTCACGACCGGCAGCTTGGGCATGGTGTCCTGTCTTCCCTAGGCCTTCTTGGCCGCCGCCTTGGCGGCGGTCTTCGCGGCGGTCCTGGCGCCCCCCTTGGGGGCCGCCTGGACCTGGACCTGCTTGATCTTGATCGGGGCCCGGCTGCGCCGCACGACTAGAACGGCGCCGGTGGCTCCCGGCAGGGCCCCCTTGACCACCAGGAGATTGTTCTCCTCGTCGATCCTGAGGACCTCGAGGTTCTTCACGGTGACCTGGTCTCCCCCCATCCGGCCGCCCATGCGCATGCCCCGGAAGGTGCGCGACGGATAGGCCGAGGAGCCGATCGATCCGGGGGCCCTGTGAAACATCGATCCGTGGCTGGCCGCGCCGCCCCGGAAATGATGCCTCTTCATGACGCCCTGGAACCCCTTCCCCTTCGAGACTCCGATGACATCGACGCGGTCCTGCGGCTTGAACAGGGTCACCAGAACCTTGTCCCCTACCGCCGGGTCGTCGCCGCCCGGGATCAGACGGAACTCCTTCAGCCGGCGGGTCGGCGGCACGTTCGCTTTGTCGAAATGCCCCTTCAGCGCCTTGGTCACGTTGCGCGCCTTGCCCGGCTCCACGAGCCCGAGCTGCACCGCCTCGTACCCCTCCTTCGCCTTGTCGCGCCGCGCGACCACGACGCAGGGTCCGGCCTGGACGACCGTGCAGGGGATCGTCCCCCCTTCCACGTCGAAGACCTGCGTCATCGCGATCTTGCGCCCGATCAATCCTTCGACCACGCCCGCCTCACCGCCGTTCCTTCTCGAACGCCTTGATTTCGACCTCCACCCCGGCGGGGAGGTCGAGCTTCATCAGCGCGTCCACCGTCTGCGAGGTCGGCTCGAGGATGTCGAGCAGCCTCTTGTGCGTCCGGATCTCGAACTGCTCCCGGGACTTCTTGTCCACGTGGGGCGATCGATTGACGGTGAACTTGTTGATTTTCGTCGGCAGCGGGATCGGTCCCAAGACGCGCGCGCCGGTCCGCTTCGCCGTCGCCACGATCTCCGTGGTCGACTGGTCCAGGACGCGATGGTCATATGCCTTCAGGCTGATGCGAATCTTTTCGTTCAGCATGGTCCTGCGTCCCGCCCCCTGTTCGTCCTCAAAGAACCCGGCCGGCCGCCGCCTTCGCGGTGATCCCGGCCCTTAACCGCTCCGACTACTGGACGATCTCCGTGACCGTGCCGGCGCCGACGGTGCGGCCACCCTCGCGGATCGCGAAGCGCAGCCCCTTGTCCATCGCGATCGGCGTGATCAGCTCAATGGCCAGTCCCACGTTGTCCCCCGGCATCACCATCTCCACGCCCGACGGCAGCGTCGATACCCCCGTCACGTCCGTCGTCCGG